>NZ_JAZDWZ010000001.1:0-157795 GCF_036350065.1 Mycoplasmopsis ciconiae
TAATAATTTCTTCTTTTTGAGATTCATCTAATAAGCTATGAGGATTAGTTTGAACGCTTTGGATTAATTCATCTATTTTAGAAGAAGTTTGTAGTTTGTAATCAGATAATTCTTGTGCAGCAGCATCATTTTGTTGTTTTGCAATCTCAAGTGCTTGATCTAGTGATTCTATCGAAGTTTTTATATTTTGTAAAACAGTATTATTATCTTGACCGGCACTAAAATTATTTGATGTTAAAGTGGATTCGAGAGATTGAATTTTTGAGTTTAAATCACTGTATTGTTGTGGTGTTAAAAGGTTCTTGTATTCTTCTAATTTTTTCTTTGCTTCTTCAATATTGGTGTTTGCTGTTTGTTTAGCTATATTTATTTCTGGTAATATTCTTAAATTATCAACTGCATTCTGCAGTAAAGAAGATTCTGTATCTTGGGATAACAAAGATCCCGATACTAATTTTTCTTTTATTAAATTCAATTGATCTTTTTGTTGTGGTGTCAAAGCGTTATTAAAAATTTCATTTTGATCATTTTTAGCATTTTCTAATTCAATTAATTGTTTAAATTGCTCAACCTGATTATTGTAGTTTGTAGCTTTTGTTGCTAGAGCTTCAAGTGTTGGAATATCTACAACTAAATTTGAATTGTTTATTTCATCTATTATTTTTTGATAATAATTGGATAATTCTTTATTATTAGTATTTTCATCGATTATATTTTGCAACGAAGTTTTTAATTGTTCAATATTACTTTTTTGATCATCATATAGTTGTTGACCATTTAAGGCTTGAATTTGTCTATTTATTCCGTCAGTAGAAGTAAGATTCGAAAATTGTGTCCATAATTTGGTGTCAGAGAAATTCAGATTACCAGTTGATCCAGATAAATTAATGTAAGCTGATACTTGCTTTGTTTTACCACCACCAATTACTTCAGAATTATTTAGCTGTTTTGTAAAAACGGTACCACTAAAATTTTCTGGAAATGCACTACCGGTTTTATACAAGTTAAATGTGAAATAAATATAATCGTATTTAAAATTAAAATTTTCAACAAAAAAGCTATATCTATAAAATTTATCTAAAATATCTTGGGCAGATTTATAAATATTTTCTGCATTTAGGTTTGTAGATTGTGAAAAATTAATGTCATTATTATAATAGTGTTTATATATATTAGCAAAAGCGGGTAAGATATATGTTACATAAATTCTGTTTTGTCTATTATTTGTATACAATATTTGTCTACTTTGTATTATACCATTAGCATTTGCTCTACTATAAGCCATATTGAAATAACCTAATCATTTAGTAACTGAAAAATTGGTTATATTGGTATTTATTTGATTCTCCTGTGCATCAGTTTGTAAAAATAGGAGTAAATCGTTTTCGTTTCTTAGCATCCCTATAACTAACACTAACTGTGATGTAATAATACCACCTTGTATATTGCTTAGTTCATTATCTTTATCAACAGTTCAATTATTAGGGTCACCATCAATAAAATACTTTTGGCTTTTAAATGTAAAATTTTTGATTATTGTATCGTATAAAAAATCATCTTTAAAGAGAAATTTTAAATATTTAAATTTATCTTCCCCTTGACCTTCCGGTAATGCCAAAACAGCGTCTTTAAAAATTTCATAATTATTAAAAGCTTCATTTAAAAATGAATTTATTTCGCTTGGGCTTGATAAAGGATTTGTATTTTTGTATGAATCTCAAAGTTCAGAATTTTTAAGTTTATAATTCTCGAATGCATTTTTATATGTTTCGTTTTCTAAATATTCTGGATTTGAAAGCAATTTATATGTATTTAAACCACCTTCAATTGTATTGTTTAGAGCGGATAATTCATCTGTATTTTGTGAAAATTCCGTACCTCCAAATGTAAAAATAATTAAGTTAGAATAAACTTGTATAGATTCAAAATACATTTTAAGAACTTCTTTTCTTAATTCTGTATAAGATTGATAATCATTTATAGAATCCAACTTGTTTAATAAATAAGTTTTTTGACCAGCTGTAATCCCTGGTGTAAAGCGTTTATAAGTTTTCGCTTCAATTAATTCTTTTATTTGTTGCTTAAACTTTTCTATTTGTTGATCATTCAGATTTTGCTGTGTATTTACACTTTGCTCACTAGAAGATATAACAAAAGGTGCCATAGCTGTTGGGCCAATTCCAGCTAAAACCCCTGTTAAAATAATCTTTTTATTTTTCTTCATTTTTTATCCTTATAAGTTTAAAAATGCATCAAAATTTTTATGATTAAAATCACAAAAGCTTTTTGTGCACTTTCATTATATATATTGAAAATAATGACTAATATATATATATATATATATATAAGTGTGTATTTATAGAATTATTGCCATATTTTTGTTGAAAAATATTTACATATATATTAAATTTTGAATTAATTATATATTTAGAATTAATTCAATTTTTGTAATAAACAAAAAAGAAACTAAGTTATTCTTAGTTTCTTTTCTTTTACTTAATTATTTTCTACGTTTTTTAGCTAATAAGTAAATTCCGTATGTTCCTAAACTTAAGGCGATAGCAATAATTGAAATACCAACAATTAAAGCAACTTTAGCTGGAGAATTAGTTTGTGATTTTTGAGGTAATAATTGACTAATTTCTTGTTCGAGTTTGTTTTGAATTTCTTTTAATGATGAAAGCGAATTTGCATCCTTGATGTTTTGGTTTATTAAATCATTAACTTGTTTTTCTAATTGTTGTTTTTGTTCTTCGCTTAAGTTAGGATTTTGTTTAATTTCTTTTTCGATTAAATCGTTAATTTCATTAACTAATTTATCTTTAGCATTGTTTACTTCTAGACCTTTAACCTCATTTGAGTTAACGTAGTTGTAAATGTTTTGTAATTGTTGTTGTAATTGTTCTGAAGTGTTAGACTCATGCGCTTGTTGTTGTTTTTGCTTGATGTTGTTGATAATTTCTTGTTTTTGAGTTTCATTTAAATATTTATTGTCACTAATTGATTTGATTATGTCTTCAATTTTGTTATCAACATTAGCTTTTTCAATATTTAATTCTCTGTTTTTAACAATCTCTTGAGCTATTAAGCTTGTGATTTTGGCTTTTATTGCTTCAACTACAACATCAACATCACTAAAGTTGTTAATTTGATCCACTTTAGCTTTTTCAGTGTTAACTACTTCATTTAAGCTTTGTTTTTGATTTGGAGTTAAATCATTTTGTTGATTAATGCTTTGATTAATATTATCTAACGCATCTAAGAATTTTTCTCTAGCACTATTAAGTGCTTGATCACTTTCTTGTGCTTTTGCTAAGTTTTCTTTAGCTTCTTGCACAACTCTGTTAACATCAGGAATAATCTCTTGATTATTTAGCGTATCTTTAATTTGTTGCGCTTGAGTGCTTAAGTTTTGTTTTTGTTGTTCACTTAAGTTTGGATTATTGTTGATTTGTTCTAATAATTTATCAATTTCTGCTTTAGCTTCTTCTTTAGCGTTATTAAGTGGAATATTAGTTTCTTTATCATTTTGAACTGAATTATTAGCGCTTTGAGCAGCGTCTTTAGTAATTTGAGCTACGTTTTGAATATCAGCAGAATTGTTAATATCATTAATAGCTTCTTTGATTTTGTTAATGATATCCGCTTTTTGAGTTGGTGTTAATTCTTCATTGTTTTGAATTGAATTAATTAAGTTGTTTAACTGATCTTTAGCATTAGCTTTATTTTCGTTTAATTCTTTGTTAGTTTCTTTAAATTCTTGCACTTTATTTTCCGCTGATTCTAAAGATTGAGCAGTTAAATTATCTTCTACGCTAGTGTTGTTTTCTAGTGCTTGATCTAATTTGTCTTTAGTGTTGTTAAGAGCGTTGATTAACTCTTGTTTTTGAGCTGGTGTTAATAAGTCATTGTTTTGGATTTTATCAATTTCATTATCTACAAGTGCTTTTTGAGTTTCGATGTTTTCAACTGCTTTAGCTTTTTCAACACTTGAGTTTATTGAATCACTATCTTTAGCGTTTTCAATTTGCACTTTAGTGTTATTTAACTCATTTATAATTTCGTGTTTTTGTGATTCACTTAAATTAGGGTTATTTTGAACACTTTCAATAAGCTGATTAACTTGTTGTTGTGCTTGGTTTTTGTCATTGTTTAATTTAATATTAGCTTGTGATTCTTCACTAGCTAAGTTTTTAGCTTGTTGCAATGTATTTTGCACATCTGTGTTGTTTTCAGCGTTATTTAAGTTATTAATTTGTTCTTGTAATTTGTTTGCTAATTCTTGTTTTTGAGCTGGAGTTAATTGTTCGTTTGTTTGAATGTTATTAATAAGTTGTTGAATTTCTTCTTTAGCTGAGTTTTTAGCAGTGTTTAATTCGGTGTTTTGAGATTTGTCAGCTTCTAAAGCTTTATTAGCTTCGTTTCTAGCTTCTGCAGCGATTTGTTCAACATTAGGAATTTCTGAAGCGTTATTGATGTTATTTAATGCTTCATTAACCTTGTTGATAATTTCAGCTTTTTGAGTTGGTGTTAATTCTTCATTGTTTTGAATTGAATTAATTAAGTTATTTAATTGATCTTTAGCGTCAACTTTAGTGTTATTTAGTTCTTTATTAGTATCTTTAAACTCATCAACTTTAGTTTGAGTTGAATCTAAAGCGTTTTGCGCTAGATCAGCAGAAGGGTTTTGATTTGAATTAAGCGCTTGCTGTAATTGATCTTTAGCTGTGTTTAAGTTATTTACTAACTCTTGTTTTTGAGCTGGTGTTAATAAGTCATTATTTTGAACATTATTAATTTCATTATCTACAAGTGCTTTTTGAGTATCAACATTTTCAATAACTTTAGCTTTGTCTAATATTGAAGGTATTTGTGATTGTTCAGAATTATCAATTAAATCTTTTTGTTTTTGTAAATCGCTTACAATATTTTGTTTTTGTTCTTGGCTTAAGTTTGGATTATTATTAACTTTATCGATTAAATTATCTACTTGTGCTTTAGCGGTATCTTTATTTTGTTTTGCTAATGCCTGTTCCACAGCTTTATTAATTTCATCAGCGTTTTGCGCAGAATCAATCTCATCTTTAGCTTGTGTTAAGTTATTAATAATTTCTTGTTTTTGAGCTGGAGTTAATTGATCATTGTTATTTGTGTTTTCAATAGCTTGATCAATTTTTTCTTTAGCTTCTACTTGATTTTGAGCCAATTCTTTTTGTTCATTAATTTGAGCATTGATTTTAGCTACTTCAATGTTTTTGTTTAATTCTTTAAGAGTATCTTCGATGAATTTTGGATAATCTTGAGGGGTACCTTCATAATTATTAATAGCGTTTTTAGCGTTATTAATTTGTTGTTGAATTTGTGCGTTTTGTGCTATAGATAAGTTATTTTGAATGTTAGCATAATCGCTAAGCGCATTTTCAACTTGTTCTTTAGCTGTTTGCAGACTTTCATTTATTTGTTGCGCTAGTTGCTTAATAGCCTCAATTTCTTCTTTTGTTTTAGCATTGTTAATTAAATCTTCAAGTGCTTTTTGTAATGCTTCAGGAATATCTTTAGATATAGTATCTTTTGCATCATCTTTTTGATTTTTGTTTTGACTTTCAAAAATTTCTCTAGCTTTATTAATAGCTTGATTTAAAGCTTCTTGAGCGGCGTTTAAATTATTGGCTGCTTCAGTGTTGTGAGTTGAGTTTGCATTTTCAAAAGTATTATCTTGCACAGCCATTTTAGCTGCTTCTAAAGCTTCATTTAACTCTTGCATTTGCTCTGGAGTTAAATATTTAGCATATTCTTCGTTTAATTTTTCTTGTTCGCTTACAGCATCATTAATCTGATGTGTTGGTGTGTCAATGTTTTTAAACTCTTCAACGTTATTTTTTATTGTTTGTAATAATTGATTATCTTCATCACTTAAGATTGTACCCTCATTAAGTTTTTGTTTGATTTGTTCAAGTTTTTGTTGTTGCTCAGGTGTAATAACTTTTGATATTTCTTCTTGAGGGATGCCTAAATCATTTAATGATTCAATTGCTTTAGCTACATCATTTGCTTGAGCGTTTGATTTAGTTAGTGATAATTGTTTTGCTAATTCAGCGGCTTTAGTTTCTAGTAATTGTTTATAAGCTTCAGCCCCTTGATCAAAATTATTTAATTGATCTTTAGTTTGATTAATTAAAGAATTAAATTGTTGTTGTTGCTCATCTGTTAAAGAATTTTTTATTTGTTCAAACTCTTGAGCAGCGGTTTCTAAAGAGTTATTTAATGTAGATTGCTCACTTGCTAAAAATTGATTTAAATCACTAATTGCATCTAATTTATCTTTAGTGTTAGCTTGATCTATTTGAGTATTTAAATCTTGTTTTACACTTTCAGGTAAGTTAGCATTAATTGAATCTCTAACACTTGCTTTTTGCTCTTGGTTTTTAGAATTGTAAATATCTCTAGCTGCTTGTAATGCTTTTTCTAAGTTAGTCTTAGCAACCTCTAAAGCTTCTTTAGCTTCGGTGTTGTGATCTGTATCGTTATTGGTGAATACATTTTGGCTTACAGCTTGTTGTGCAGCGCTTAAAGCATCATTTAAAGCTTGTTGTTGATCTGAATTTAAATATTTATTATATTCATCTGATAATTTTTCTTGTTCGCTTATAGCGTTTGAAATATTTTTAGCCAAAGTGTTAATATTACTAAATTGTTCAATGTTATTAGGAATATCTTCTAATAATTTGGTTTCTTCGGCTTCTAATGTTTGACCAGCTTCTAATTTTTGCTGAATCTGACTTAATTGTTCTTTTTGGGCCGGTGTTAGCACTTTATCTAATTGTTCTTGAGGTAAATTTAAATTATTTAACTGTTCAATAGCTTTATTTACATTATTATTTTGTGCTGTTGCTTTTGCTAATTTTAAAGTTTTTAGTAAATTGTTTTGAGACTCACTCAATAACTCTTGATATTTTTGTGCGTCGCCATTAAAGTCATTTAATTTTGTTTCAATTTCAGAAATTTGTGAGTTAAAACTTTGTTGTTGAACTTCAGTTAATTGATCTACAATACCTTGATATTGATCTTTAGTATTTTGTAATTGGTCTCTAGTTTGGTTTTGTGTTTGTGTCAATTGATCAACTTGGCTCTGAATAGACTCTAATTTATTTTTATCGGCGTTTTGTGCTTGCGCAGTTAAATCTTGTTTTACACTTTCTGGTAAGTTAGATGAACTAATAACTTCTAAAGTATCTTGTTTTAAATCACCACTTTTACGTACATAAATATCACTAGCTGTTTTGATAGCTTCGTTTAATTGTGTTAAAGCGTTATTTAAATTTTCAATTCTTCCCAAGTTTTCAGGTGTATCACCAGCAACATACTGATTTTCATTTTTAACTTGTTTAGCATTTTCAAAAGCTTGATTTAAGTTTCTTAATTCTTCCTCGGTTAAATAAGGTGAATATTTAGCTACTAAAGGATCTTGATTATTGATTCTTGATTGCAATTTTTGAGCAACTTTGTACACATCCTTCAAGTCTTGAGCATTGTGTTGTAAAGTTGTTAGTAAAGAATCTTGTGACGGACTAATTGGGTTGCCCTCATCTAGTTCATTTTTAATTTGTTGAAGTTGTTGTTTTTGTTCTTCGCTTATAGCTTTGTTTATTTCGCTTTGAGGAATTTGCGATTCATTTAAATCGTTTATAGCTTTTTGTGCATCATTATATTTTGCCAATGATTGCGCAACACTTATTTTTTTATTTAATTCAGCAGTTTTATCATCTAAGAATTGTTTGTAATCTTGAGCTTCTCCACTAAAATTATTCACATCTTGTTTAAGATTATCTAAATACTGTTGAAGTTTTTGTGACTCCTCATCACCTAAAGATTCTCTAATAGTTCCGTAGATTGTCTTACCGTGTTCGATAGCCTCATTTAAAGAACTTTGTTTTTGGTTTAATTCATTAGCCAACGATTTTATTTGATCAACATCGTTTTTAAAAGCGGCTGAGTCAATTTGTGAAATTAAATTGTTTTTAACTGCTTGGGGTAAATTCTCTTGTAATTGATTTATAGCTTCTTGTTTATAAGAATTAGAAGAGTCTTGATATTGTTGTTTAGCCTCTTCTAAAGCTGTGTTAAGTTGTTCTTTAGCTTGTTGTAATTCCTGAATCAGAGCATTATTTTCATTTTTTGAATCTATTGCAAAATTACTACTTTGCAATGTATTGCTTGCGTTTTCAATAGCGGTTGTTAATTTTTGTTGTTGTTCTTCGCTTAAATATGAATTATATTGAGGGTTAAGATCGTTTTGCTTGTCAATAGCTGATTGCATAAAATCTTTTAATGATTTTATTTGTGCATATTGATTAATATTATTACTAATTACTTCTAATTTATTTTCATCATCAGGTGAAAGATTTTCCCCTCTTTTTATTTTTTCTTGTATATCTTGCAGATCTTGTTGTTGCTGTGTTGTTAAAACAGAATTTAAATCACCCTCATTTAAGTTTAATGACTCAATAATATCATTTACTTTATTTACGTTATTTTTATTTTCTACAGCCGAAACCATAGAATTAGCTTCATTTACAATTGAGTTTATTGTAGATGTTAGTGAATTTTCTTGAGGTTGTTGATCTTGTGAGTTTGATGAGATTGCATCAAGTGCTTTTTGTTTTTCTTGCTGTAATCTCGAAACTAAATCTTGAATCTGATCCTCTTGGAAATTATTATCTTCGTTATCTTGAACTTTTTGAATTAAGTTATCAATAGTATTATTTGCTATTGATTTGTTAGCTTCGGTTATTGCTGTATTAAAACTATCTTTAGCATTTTGGAGAGTAAGAGCGCTTTCAAGAGAATCTTTTTGATTTTCTAAATTTCTAATGATCTCAGATTTTTGTTCTTCGGTCAATAAACTATTAGGGTTATTTTTTACATTTTGAATTAAATCAGCAATTTTATTATTTGCTTGAGATTTGTATTCATTTAATTGTTCTTCAGCTACTTGATTTTGGTGTTCAGCCTTTTGTGCGGCAGCTTGAATGTTTGCCAATATTTGGTTTAGGTTGTCTATTTTTGCTTGATTATTTTCTTGGTTATTATCAGCACTAGTACTTGGTGAAAATGTGTTATTTGTTAAACCATCTCTAGCTGATTGTAATGCTGATTCTAATTCAGAATATTCTGAAGCAGATAATAAGTTTTTGTAACCCTCTAGCTTTGAATTTATATCATCTATTTGTGTTTGTATTTGAGTGTTTGCGTTTTGAATTTCATTATATTCTCTTACATTATTTTCAGACACTGTAAGAATATTTTTATCGTCTTCGCTTAGTTGCTCACCACTCAAGACTTTTTGTTTGATTAAAGGTATTTGTGTAATTTGCTCTTGAGTTAAACCAGCATAACCTTGATTTGAAGGATTAGATATTGTTTGTTGTAATTCTAATGCTTGTTTTACTTGTTGTTCATTTGTAATTAAGTTAGCGTTTACGTAATTATTTAATTCTAATTGTGGTAAAGTAACATCATTTGGAGAATATGGCGAATAAACATTAAGTGAACTTATATTTTGAATATTTTCATTTATTTTGTTTAATATTTTTGTGTATTCCTCTACCATTTGAGGGTTGTTTTGGTTATTTGCAATGATTTGATCTATTTGAGTTTTTTGCTCCTCTAATTTAGATTTTTGTTCTTCTAATTTAGAAAAACCGTTTAAGATTGTTAAACCTTTTCTTCAGTTATCTGCAGTAGGTGTAACGTTAGCTTGTGCTTCGATTTGCGCTAAATCATTAATTAGATTATTTAATGTATTAGCTTTAGAAATTTCTAAAGTTTTGTACGGAATAACATTTTCAAATCTTTGGCCATTATATGTGGCTGAAGAAGGGGCGTTATTTGCTGTACCATCTTGTCAAAAAAATATGCTTAGAGGATATCATTCTTGTTTAAAGTTAAAATTCTCAATAAAGAATTTTTTACTATTTATTTTATCGATAATATCTTTTGCTTGTGTATATTTTTGTTTAAATTCATATAAAACATCAGGACTAGAATTAAGCTGATTTACGTTTGTGTTGTAAAAATTATTGTAAAGAATAGCGTAATTTTGTGCAGTTGTTGCATTAGTATGCAATAAAGCAGAGGCACCTTTAATTCTAAATGGTGTATCTGATCCAAAAGCGTAAACTCTATAACCTTGAGTTGTAATATTACCTATATTAGCGTAATTTGAATTACCTATAGCTATGAATAAATTAGCAATTACCCCCCTAGTAAAAGTGAAACCAGATATTCATCCTATGCTGTTTCTTCCTTGTAAATCACCATTAAGTGGCGCGTTTGAGTTTTGCTGGGTTGTCACAGATAGTAAACCATAAACAAATGATCCGCGCCCATCATTCTTATTAACAAATGTATTGATTGTTTGTATATTTTGATTATCAGGGTTAGAACTTGATAAGCTTGCTAAACTTGTTCCAAAATTCAATATAGCACTTCTTGATTGATTAACAATATCTAATAAATTTTGCAAAGTAAAATTAGTTTCTGGGTTTTTTAGAGAATTTCATGCCGCTTGTGATTGATTTTTGTAAGTGTTTAAAGCTTGCGCATACTCTTGGTCAGATTCTCAATTTGGATATTCAAAAATTCTATATGTGTTAAATGAATCTTGAATAGTATCATTAAAAGAATTACCACTAAAAATTTCGTTAAAGTGTGGTCCTCCAAAAGTGTAGATAGTTACTAAATTAAATGCATCTTTTACCTGTAGAACCATTTGAAGTATTTGATCTCTAAGTTGGTAAATACTTTGAAAGTCATTGTCTTGTTTTTCGTCTAACTGACTAATATAACTATTTACTTGAGCTTGATTTAATCCACCTTCGTATTGATTTCATGTGTTTTGGTAGATAATCATTTTAACTCTTATTTTTACCATTAACTGTTCTATTGTTTCAAATAATTGGATTGATTGAATAAGAGTAGCTTTTGGATTTACTAATAAATCATCGCTTTGTTGTTTTAATTCTTTCAATTTTTGCAATTGTTCAGAATTTAATGGATAAGATTTTGAATTTATTTCATTCAAAATATCTTGCATTTCAAGGTTTTGATAATATAAATTTTGAAACCTTGCTTTTAAATCATTATTTGTGGAATTAGATTCTGTAGTATCAGAATTTTCTAATTCAGCAGATAATGTTAACGGAGTAATAGCTGTTAGGCCAGTTCCAGCTATAACCCCCGTTAAAATAATCTTTTTATTTTTCTTCATAATTTTTATCCTTATAAGTTTAAAAATGCTACAAAAATGTGTGCTAAAAAGCACAAAGTTATTTTTTGTGCTTTTTTATTATAAATAACTATTATTTCATTACTGATATATATATATATATATCAAGTAATATAGAATAATTTCCATTTTATTTATGGAAATTTATGAAAA
Organism: Mycoplasmopsis ciconiae; assembly: GCF_036350065.1. Classification (NCBI taxonomy): domain Bacteria; kingdom Bacillati; phylum Mycoplasmatota; order Mycoplasmoidales; family Metamycoplasmataceae; genus Mycoplasmopsis; species Mycoplasmopsis ciconiae. The sequence goes on from NZ_JAZDWZ010000001.1 coordinate 11,441, forward strand.
AATAAAAAAACCAACACTTTTTTATAGTGTTGGAAAATTGATTATTAAACTAATTGTTCAAAAATATCATCACCTGTTTCGCTAACAATATCAGCACCAAAGTTTCTTGCAACTATGTTTCCAAGTGTTCCTAAACCTTCAAAATTAGGTAAGACTTTTGGTTTTTTAAATTGTTTGGAATAAATTGTTGCAGGTAAAAATTCTCTAGTGTGATTAAAACCAGGATAAAGTGGATCATTACCATGATCACTTGTCATGATTAATAAATCATCTTCTTTTAAAGAATTAATTAATTTGCCAAGTTTAACATCTAAGTTAGCAATATTTTGAGCGTATCCATGTACATCTCTTCTGTGTCCATAATGCGAGTCAAATTGAACTAAATTAGTAAAAATAAATTGATTTTTACCGTCAGCGTTAGCTAAGTCAATAGTAACATCCATTCCTTTATCATCACTACCGCTAGCGTAGTGTTTTGTTATTCCTTGTCCTACGAAAATATCATTAATTTTTCCGACACTAATAACTTCTACACCTTTTTTTTGCAATTCATTTAAAATCATCTCACGTGGTTGGTTAGCGTAATCGTGACGATTAAATGTTCTTGTGTATTTACCATTGTCACCTAAAAATGGTCTAGCTATAATTCTTCCTACGTTTCACTCAGGTTTGCTTGAACAAATTCTTCTAGCTTCTTTTGCGTAACGATATAAGTTGTCTAAACCAATTCACTCTTCGTGAGCGGCTATTTGTAAAACTGAGTCCATAGAAGTGTATACAATAATTGCTCCTGTGTCTTTTTGGATTTGAGCAAATTCATCAATAACTTCAGTTCCGCTACCGCTTCTGTTACATACAATTTTTCTACCATCAAAAGCTTTTTGTAATTCTTCAATTAACTCTTGAGGGAATCCATTTTCTGTAAAAGTAGGAAATGGAACAAGTGTTTTAATTCCCATCATTTCTCAGTGTCCTGCTAAAGTGTCTTTAGCGTTTGAAACTTCTTGTACTTTTGCCATATATGCAAGCGGTTTAGTAACATGATAGTTTCCGTTTAATTTTGTAATGTTACCAATTCCTAATTTTTTTCAGTTGTCAATTTTAAACTCTTCAGCTAAACTAGCTGAGTAAATTGTGTTGGCTCCTTTATCACCAAAGGCATTTTGATCACGATCAGCCCCAATTCCAAGCCCATCAGTAACGATCATAAAAATACGATTAAATTTAGGCATGTGCCTCCTTCATATTAATATTTTAAACTAAAATAACAACTGTGTTATTTTTAGATTAAAAATACCATATTTTTAGCCTTTGTTATTGTTCTAAAAACAAAATCAGCGCTAAGTGGCGCTGATTTTATTCTTAATTAATTATTGTTTGGTGACTTAAGATTTGTTTGTTTAGTTTTTAGTTTATTTGCAATATACATAAACAAAATAGTAGAAGCTATAAAAGGTAAAAGACAAACAAATCTGATTATTATATTTAAAGTTTCAGAATTAATTATAAAAGCGCTACATAAAAGCAAAGGCATAGTATAACTTAAACTTGAAACATCAATTTTGTTAAATTTATATAGTAAAACCCACAAGCATATAACACAGCTAACTCAAGCTAGTGTTATTGAAATTAAAATAACATTAGATTCAGACAACAATCAAATTTTATTAGCAATATACAAAATTACAGCAGGTAGCAAAATAGCTAATAAAACAAAAATAATTGCTGTATAGCGTTTTATTAAAATTTGCTTATTAAGCAAATTTTGTTTAATTTTATTATTCATACGAATTTTTTAATTTGACTAATTTTAAGATAAATTGATCAAGATCACAAGTGTGAGTTTCTTGTTTTCCATACTCACGATATGAAATTAAGTTTTCTTGTTGCTCTTTATCACCTAAAACTAAAATAAATTTAGCTTTAGACATTTGTGCTTCACGCATTTTTTTAGATAAACGTTCTTCGCGTAAGTCTACTTTTGATCTAAAATCTAAATCAAATAAGATTTGGTTAATTTTTTGAGCGTATTGAGCATGAGTTTTTTCATTAACAGGTATTACGCAAATTTGTTTAGGGGCTAACCAAAAAGGTAAATTACCTTTTTTTTGTTCTAACATTGTAGCAACAAATCTTTCATAAGTACCAATTAAACCTCTATGTAGCATTACTGGTGTTTCATCTTCGTTGTTTTTGTTTGTGAAAGAAATATTAAATCTTTGTGGAAGTAAAAAGTCTAATTGTAAAGTACTAATAGTAATTTCGTGACCTAAAGCTGTAAAAACCTGAATATCCATTTTTGGACCATAAAAAGCAGCTTCGCCGACTTTTTCTTCGTATCTAACGTCTAGATCGTTTAATACACTTCTTAATTCATTTTCAGCGTATTCTCACAATTTATCATCGTCATAATATTTAACCTTATCTTCTTTATCTCTTAAGCTTAAAGAAATGTAACTAATTTCTAATTTAAACACATCTAAAGTTTCTTTAATCATTTTATACATGTGTTTAAATTCTTCTCTAATTTGATCTTTTCTTAAAAATAAATGACCTTCAGTTAAAAGCATTCCTCTAACACGCTCAAGTCCAGTTAAAGCTCCTGATTTTTCATATCTATATAATTGTGATTGTTCACTGTAGCGAATTGGTAAATCTTTGTATGAACGTTTTTGGCTTTCAAAACATAAAATATGGTGCGGACATGTCATTGGTCTAGGGATTAATCTTTCATTTTCAACAACTATAGGCGCAAACATATCATCTTTATAATGTGCTAAGTGCCCACTTGTCACGTATAAGTGTTCTTCACCAAAGTGTGGTGTAAGCACTTCAGTAAAGCCATATTTACGATCCATTTTTAAAACGAAATTTCTAATTTCGTTGTGAATGTACATTCCATCTTCAAGTCAAAAAGGCATTCCTTGACCACCTAAACGATTGAACATAAAAAGGTTCATTTCTTTACCGATTTTTCTGTGGTCTCTTTCTTTACGATCTTTTAAAATTTCTAGATATTGTTGTAACTGCTCAGAAGTGTCTCAACTTGTACCATAAATTCTAGTTAGTTGAATATTATCACTATTTCCTCTTCAGTAAGCTCCGGCTAAATTAAGTAATTTAAAGTTTTTAATATTTTTAGTTGACTCAAGGTGATTTCCAGCACACAGGTCCACAAAAACCACTTCATCATTTAAAGGATCAACTAAAGCATAAAAAGTAATTACTTTATTTTGTGCTTTTAATTCATCATAAAGTTCTTTTTTGTAAGGTTTATCGCTAAAATCATAAGCTGATTCATCCACTTGCTTCATTATTAAATTTCTTGAAGCTAATTTTTTCATCATTTTTTCAATTTTAGGCAATTCTGTATCACTTAGAGGTTCTTTAAATTCAAAATCGTAGTAAAAACCCTCTTCAGTAGCAGGCCCAAAACCTAATTTTGTTTCGGGGTATAATTTTAAAATTGCAGCTGCTAAAAGGTGACTGCTTGTGTGATTTAGTTGCTTGTTAGCTTTCATTTATTTCTCCTAAAAACCCATTTTTTTCATTAATTTGCTAAGGGTATAATTTGCAGTTATTCTGGCTTTTTCAGCGGCTTTTTCAGTAATAGAATCAACCATTTCTAAAGCTTGCTTATAGTTATTTTGAATATCAATTAATAGTTGTTTTACAACGGTTGCTACTTCTATTTTAAAGTCTTTGTAATTGTAATCTTTAAAATATTCACACGCTTGCTCAAGCGTGATATTTTTTAAAGATGCGTAAATATTTAGTAAATTTACAACACCTGGTTTTTCATCACTAATATAAATTTTATTTTCACTATCTGTTACACTTTTAAGAATTTTTTTGTAAGCACTTTCAGGATCTTCTAATAAATAAATTGTTCCTTTTTGTGAGTGTTCGCTTTTAGACATTTTTGTTGTTGGGTCGCTTAATGATTTAATTCTAGCGCCAACTTCAGACACATAAGCTTTAGGAATAATAAAATCACTTTTATATTTATTATTTAATCTTGTTGCTAAATTGCGTGTAAGTTCTAAGTGTTGCGTTTGATCTTCGCCAACAGGAACTAAGTGTGGATTATATAATAAAATATCTGCTGCCATTAGTGTTGGATACATTAATAATCCTGTAGGAATTTTTTCAGTTCCGTTTGCTTGTTTGATGGCTTTTTGACTTTTATCTTTAAATTGCGTCATTCTTTCTAATTCGCCCAAAGAAGTTTCGCAAGTTAAAAGTCACTGTAACATACCATGTTCTTGAACTTGAGATTGGTAAAAAATTGTACATTTATTAGGATCCAATCCACATGCTAAATATAAAGCGACAACCTCTTTTCTTCTTTTTAGTAATTCTTTAGGATTATTATCACCCATAGTTAAACTATGCAAGTCAGCCACAAAAAAATATGAATCATATTCTTCTTGTAGATGTAAAAAGTTTCTTATTGCACCAATGTAATTACCCAATGTTAAATCGCCTGTAGGTTTAATCCCACTAACTAATCTTTGTTTCATAAAAACTCCTAAAAATATATTTATTATTTTATATTTTTTTGCTCAAAAAATTGAAATTTTAGTTATGAATTTAATAAAAATACCGATATTTAAAACATTTATAATTATCCAATTGCTTTTAAGTTATGTTTTATTGTATAAATGAATTTATAAATATAAATGTAAAACTAAAGTTTAACTCAAACAGATCATTTTATTTTTAATTTCAAAAGCTCGATACTATTTTGCTTAAAAATAAAAATGACAATAATTTTAAAAAATAAATAAACAATTAAACACTTAAATTAATAACTAAATTTACAACAAAGTTTCAAACTTTTACAAAATGTTTTATCTTTAAAATAGTTACTTTATGATACATATATTTGTTAATTTGCATTTCTTGGGTAGTTTCTTGAGTAATTTCTTGGGTAATTAAGCGCTTTCTTGGGTAGTTTCTTGAGTAATTTCTTGGGTGTTAATTAAATCCAATTCTTTTAAAATAACTTTTTTATTTATAAGCATAATAAGTCAAAAAAGTGTCGCTAACGTTAGTTATTTTTTTAAGAGAACACAATTAATAAATTTTTAGATATTTTATATAACAGTGATTTTTAATTTAAATTTATTGATTTTTTATTAATAAAAACTTAATTGAACACAAATAGTTTTAAAACAAAAGTGCATAAATCAAAAATATAAAAATTGTTCTTATCATTTATCAAAAATATGGTATTATTATTTTGCACCATTAATGGTTATGCTAATAATTAATGATGGCACCATAGCCAAACGGCCAAGGCATGGGTCTGCAAAACCTTGATTACGGGTTCGAATCCCGTTGGTGCCTCCAAATATGCGCTCGTAGCTCAATTGGACAGAGTGTCAGGTTACGGCCCTGAAGGTTGCGGGTTCGACTCCTGCCGAGCGCGCCATATCATTAATGACCAAAAACATCCAAATAATTTGGATGTTTTTTCTTTATTTTATTGCGTGTTAATATCTTTGCTTTTAATATAATTAAGTTAATGAAATATAAATTAAATGATTATGATTTAGTTCTTCAAAATCTCATTGATGAACTAAAAAAGGAAAATATATATTTTTCTAAATCAAGTTCTGATGGAAGATTAAACTCAATTATTAACGAGATAGAGATAGTTGAAGTTTTACTTAAAATATATAAAAGAATACCAATTTTTAATAAGTGAAATCTTTCTTTATCTGCTCATCCTACACCAAGATATTGGTACGATATTTTAATAAGTGACCCAGAAAAAGAATTCTACTGTCCTATAAACATAAAAATAACTAATTTAAATAAAGCTTCGGCTGATAATATAAGTTCTAAGGAGGGTCTTTATTTTTCTTTAACTGGTGAAATTAAAGAAAAATGTCCTAATTCTTGATCCGAATATCTTGAACTTTTATCAAAAAATATTAAAGAACACGAGCGTGATTATTATTTTTTGGTTTTTGACAAAATCGATAATAAAAAAATTATATTTAACTCTATGAGAAGAATAAAATCACTTACACCAAATGGAAATAATCTTCCGTTTCAGTGCAAGTGATTTGATAATACAATTCCATATAATAGAAACTTTGAGGAAGCTCAAAATTTTCTTATTGAAAATTTATATATAAGCATTAATAAGCGAGCCAAAATTTTAGAAGATTTTAATAACGCTTTTAAAGAGTATATTGCTAAGATTCAAAAATAGCACTTAATACACTTTGACTAAAATGATATCTTCCATCTCTAAGAATTCCCATTTTTTCTCAATTCATATTATTCAATCTATCAATAATTTGGTAAGTTTGTTTTTTAGAACAATTTACAAATAAACTCAAAACAGAAGCATCATAATAGATAAATTGATTTTTATTTTGAAAGTCTAATAAATAAAAAGGTTTTGTGTTTCTGGTTTTGCAATTCACAAAAATTTGATAAGTAAAATTATCAGGAGCCTTAGGTACTGCTCTTATTCATTTTTGTGGCTCATACAAAATTGATTTAAGTTTTTTTGTTCTTTCAGTTGAAGAAACTACAAAATCACTTGAACCCTTTATTAATTTTTCATTAAAACCTGATGCTCCACCAACTTTAACGATTATTTTCGAATCAAAATGTTCTTTTTTACCAAAAATAATTTTCCCGTTAGCTAGAAAATAGTCTTTTTTGTCTGGATGATTTTCTTGTTTGACAATTTTAATTATTGCAGTAGGAATAGATGCGTTTTCTCAAACGTTTTCAGCGATTAATTCAAAATGAGTAATTGAAAAATCTTTATAAATTAATTCATTTAACTTTTTTGAACTAGAATTTGTAAAAACAGATGCGGGAACAATTCAAATGAGCTCCCCATTTACATTTAAATCGTTTAGTGCTTTTTCTAAAAAATATAAATATAAATTAGGTTTATGAATCAAAATCGTATTTTTAGGTTTGTCGCTAATATTTTTAAAATCAACATATGGGGGATTTCCAATAATTACATCAGCCTTAAAGTTTGTATCAAAATATGATTTTATAATTGCTCCTTGGTGTGCAATTTTTGTATCAATCTCTACACCAATAACGTTTTTAAATTTTTTTGTTAAAGGATGATAAAAATTACCTGAACCTGAACTAGGTTCTAAAATTAAGTTTGGATTTGTTTTAGAAATTAGTTTTATCATTTTATCAACTATAAAAGCTGGTGTAAAAACTTGTCCTAGTAATTTCTTATCCATTTTTAACCTCTATATTTATATTTTTATCTAACATTAAATAATTTAACATAAGTATATTTTAATCATATCTATATATTTCACCAACAAAATAATATTTTAAAAAAATTTTCCTAAAGATTTATTTTTTTCATTTATATTCTTGTTTCAAGAACGCCAAAATAAAATAAATTAAAATCCTCCGCGACTCGTGCCAAAAAGTTAAATAATTTTAAACAAAAATGAAAAAATTAATTTTTATGGAAAATTTATTGCATTTTTCTATTTTTTGTTTTTTTGTAATATTATAAAAATGAGGGGTAGTAATTTGAATAAAAAACAAAAAAGAGCTAAATTTTCTAGCCCTAGACAATTACACGAAAGAGAAGAGTCAACTTTAACATGAACAATAAAAAATTAATTAGAAAACCCAGTATCATTTTCTTAATAATTTGATTACTTTTAAGCGTAATAACAAATATTGCTTTGGTTAGTTCCTATGTAAGCGGAAAATTGGATGATATATATGTTTTCACATATTTACATTCAATTAACCTTTTATTGACAGGTATTTTGGTCATTGCCAGCGTTATAAAATTAGACTTTTTAAAATTTAATTTCAAAGAAAAATTAAAATCTAAAGTTTGATTCAATGTATTAATTAATGTTATTTATGTAATTTTTTTCTTTTTATTTATAGCAGTTATTTTTGCGACTATATACAATTCTTTTCACTATTATGAAAAGGTAACTGAAACTAATAATGTAAGTAATGATCCTCGCTATCAAAATATTAGCCAAAGATACATATATATTGAATTCAGTGTGGAATATTGATTATTTTTAGTTGTTTTATCATTAGCATTAATTATTAAGAAAAGTTTAAATATCAAAAAAACATATAAATTTGTATTACCGTTTTACATTCAAAAAAACAAAAATGATTCAATAACTTTATATACAAAAACAACACAATAAAAGTGTTGTTTTTGTATAAACAGATACCGATTAAAAACAATTGTACTTTAATTAACTTTGGTGAATAAATATTTTGTAAATATATAAAAAATTAATTTTGCTGCAAAAAATCTTTTTTGTTTTAATCATTCTATAATTAAAACACAATAAAATGGTGGTTTTTATGACAAAAGGTAACATAATTAATTTAATTAAGTATCATAGTGAAAACAATGATATAGCTTTTAGAAAAGAAGCATATATTATTGCAGATGAGTTTGATAAAAGTGGCGATTTTGAATTATCTAAGTATATTATGTCTTTAATGAGTGGTAATAATGTTTGAACTACCGCATACGAAATAGATAATATTCCTTTTCTAGAAAAAGTTACACTTAATACTTCTTCCTTACCTTTACCTAGTGTTATTAATGACGAAATTATAGGAATAATAAACGCATGCAAACACAATGTTGGTGTTAATAAATTTTTATTTGAAGGATTACCAGGAAGTGGTAAAACTGAATCCACAAAACATATAGCCAGAATTTTACAAAGAGATTTGTACAAAGTGAATTTTAACACTTTAATAGATAGCAAATTAGGTCAGACCAACAAAAATATCGATTCTTTATTTAAGGAAATTAATAATTTATCCGCACCTGATAAAATAATTATTTTGTTTGATGAAATTGATGCGTTAGCGCTAGATAGATTAAATTCTGCCGATATAAGAGAAATGGGTAGAGCTACAAGTGCAGTTTTAAAGGGGTTGGATGAATTGGATGAAAAGATATTGTTAATAGCGACAACTAATTTATATGAATTTTTTGACAAAGCTTTAAAAAGAAGATTTGACAAAGTAATTAATTTTGATCGCTACACATATGAAGATTTATTAAGCGTAGCTCTAAAGATATATGAGGAATTTTTAGTTAAATTTAATAATTTAGCAAGTAACAAAAAAGTATTTCAAAAAATTATTAAATTGTACAAAAACATTCCGTATCCAGGCGAATTAAAAAACATTATCAAAACATCTTTAGCCTTCAGTAATTTTGATGATAAATACGATTATCTACGAAAACTTTATTTTAACGTAACAAAAAGTAATCAACTTGATGTTGAATTTATGAAAAAATCAGGTTTTACATCAAAAGAAATTGAACTTTTAAGTGGTGTTTCAAAAAGCACATTAACTCGTGACTAAAAGGTAACTAAAAATGATAGTGAATATAAACCAGGACAGTAAAAACTGACAATTTCTGGTCAACTTTTACTGTCCTGGTTTATTAGTTTTAATGAACTTTTTTATAGTTTTTCGCGAAATTCTCGAGTTTTTGATAATCACAAAAACCTAAAGGCACTTTGTTTTTATTTTTTTGTGTTAAATAATTTTTTAAAGCGCTTTTAATGATGTAATCTTGCTGAGATTTGCAAAAATTAAATTCTTTTATCAATAGTGATTTATATTTTAAATCACTTATTTGCTCAAAATCAATTAGTTTAAACATCCCTTTAGCCACCGGAATCATTTTTTTAATATCTAAAACAGCCAAATAATGCAATTGAGTATTTGGTTTTTGTAAATCACATTCTTTTATTTTTATTTGCTCGTAAATCAAAATCTGCTGATTAGTTTTTTTAGGCAGTTTGTAATGCTTGAGTTTAAAAGAAGTTAATGGAATAAAGTAATTTTGATCTGATATATAAACCAATATCCCTAAATATGGTTTTGGCGTGTGTTTATAATTGTTGTTAAAATAAACTTCTTTATCTATTTTGGATATTTGCTCCAAGTAAGAATAATTTATTTCGTATAAACCAAATTTATCAATTTTTGCAACCATACGTTCCTTAAAAAATAAAAGCAGGAATTTATCCTGCACCTTTAAAATCTCGCATTTTTCACACGGTAGCGAAACACCAATCTTAAAATCTCGCATTTTGAACACGGTAGCGAAACACCAACTTTATATAAAAATTTTACTATTGTTTTTTTGGTTAACTCAAAATAATTTAAAAAAGTTTTTTAAATTTATTCTAATCCAGATTTGTTTTTATAAATAATTCTAATAGGGCAACCTTTAAAGTTAAAAGTTGATCTTAATTGATTTTCTAAAAATCTTGTGTATGAAAAGTGGACAAATTTTTTGTTGTTAACATAGAAGTTAAATGTTGGGATTTTATCAAGTGTCTTTCTAACAAAATAAATATTTAATCTTCCACCGTTATATGGCGCTGAAGGTTGTATCATTTGTGTTTCCATAACAAATTTACTTAAAAGTGATGGTTTAATATCTCTAGTTAAATTCTCACGAACTTCATTTAAAGTATTTTCTAATTTATTTAATCTTTGATTGTATTTAGCGCTTATAAACACAAAAGGTACTCACGGCACAAAGTGTAATTTATGTCTTAAGTTTTTTTCGTATTCAGCCATTGTGTTAGTTTGTTTTTCTACTAAGTCTCATTTGTTAATAACAACAATTATAGGTTTGTCGTTTTCTAAAGCATAACCAATAATTCTTGCGTCAAAGTGACTAATTTCACTCGTAGCATCTATTACTATTAAGCTTAAATCAGATTCACTTAAAGAATTCATTGCACGCATTAATGCATAATGGTCAACACTTTCGACTAATTTTGACTTACGCATAATTCCAGCAGTGTCAATAACATTGTATTGTTTATCACCGATAGTAACTACACTTTTAACGCTATCTCTAGTGGTTCCGGCAATTTCACTAACTATAGATCTATTTTCTTTTGCTAAATTATTTAATAAACTACTTTTACCCGCGTTAGGTCTTCCGATAATACTTAATTTAAATAATTCAGGGTCATCAGAATTTTCAAAGTCTAAAAATTCAACACACTTATCTAAAACCTCTCCTACACCTTCACCATGAAGCGCACTAATGGGGAAGATAAAATCTGCCCCTAATTTATATCAACTAAAATCAAAATTTTGGTTAGATTCTAGTTTGTTGGCTGCGATTATGATAGGTTTGTGACTTTTTCTTAAAATACTCATAATAAAAGCATCATCATTAGTCATTTCCATTAAACCATCAATTAAAAAGATAATAACATCAGCCTCTTCAATAGCTATTTTAGCTTGAATTTGGATTTGTTCTTGAAAGGGTTTGTTTTCGATTTCAATTCCACCTGTATCAATGATATTTAAAGTGTGCCCAGATCATTCAACTTTTTCGTATAATCTGTCTCTAGTGACTCCTGGTTGATCATAGACAATAGAAACTTTTTTACCTACTAAACGGTTGAATAAAGTACTTTTACCAACATTTGGTTTACCTATTAAAGCAATTGTATTTTTCATTATTTAGCCCTTTCATTTACTATCGAAATTATTTCATTAACCACTTCATCAAAACTCATAAATGTACAATCAATTTCAATTGCATCTTCAGTCTTATGTAATGGATCTACTTCGCGATTCATATCTTGTGCATCACGCATTTTAACTTCGTATAAAACTTCTTCATAATTGGTTTTATAACCCATTTCTTCGTTTTGCGCCACTCTTCTTCTTGCTCTTTCTTCAGGTTGAGCTCATAAAAATATTTTAACTTCTGCGTGCGGCAATAATTTAAAGGTAGTATCTCTTCCATCAACTACAAAACCTTTTGTTTTTTTAGTCATATGTTGCACATAATCAACAACAAAATTTCTCACTTGTTGATATTTAGCCACCTTAGCTGCTGCTTGAGATACATAATCGGCTCTAATATCATGTGAAACATCTAATCCATATAACCAAACGCTTTCGTCTTTTTTAATTTCAATCATCCCTTTTTCTAACGTTTTTAAAACTTCTTCTTGGTTAAGTAATTCCGCATTATGTCTAACTGCATTTAGTGCAATAGCTCGATAAATACTACCACTATTAATTGGGCAATATCCCAATCGTTTAGATAATTCTTTGCTTACTGAACTCTTACCAGCACCACTAGGACCATCAATTGCTATATTTACTTTTTTCATAATCACCACCTTTAAATGTACACTTGTTTAACTTTTATTTCACTTGTATTTTTTTTCTTTTTCTCAACTAATTCTTGTTTTTTTATTAAATTAAGAATTTGATTAAATTCATTTGATGAAAATTTATATGTATCTAAAAAAAAGTCATTTTGTTCAATATCAATTTTTAGTAATTCAAAATCGTACTTTAAATATTCTAATAAAAATTCCAATTTAAGCAGATCGTTATTCAAATTCGATAATTTTTGGGTTTTTGAATTAACGTCATATTCTGAAATTGGAATTTTTGAATTATTTAATTTTATATTAATGTTATATTCTTGACTAAATTTATTAATAATGTTTTTAAATGCTGAGTCGGTTATTAAAGATAAAGAGGCCAAATCCTCTAAATTATAAGTGTCGATGTTTTCTAAACTATATTTTTTTTCAATTTCTTTAATATCACTTTCACGCATATATATTCTAAATTTTACATAATTATTTTTAAAATATTCTAAAATATTAATATGAATTTTTTAAAGAAACTTACTAATAAAATTTTTAATAAAAACAGCAAAGACCAAAGCCCAAAATTTAACACTTATAGTGAAGGTTTAGCAAAAACTTCTTCATTAGGAAAACAAATTTTAGAACTTCAAAATAAACATCATCAACTTGATCAAAAATATTTTGAGGAGTTGGAAGAAATTTTAATTATGAGCGATATTAACTATTTTTTAGTTGAGCAAATTGTTGAAAATATTAAAAAAGAAGTTAAAATCAATAAAATTTCAGACCCAAAATTAATTGGTGAAATAGTCGCTGAAAGTTTATTTATAGCTTATACAAATAATACATTAATAGATACTAACTTAAATTTTCAAGATCAAAGATTAAATGTTTTTATAATGGTTGGTGTTAATGGTTCAGGAAAAACAACATCAATTGCAAAATTAGCATATAAATATAAAAATATGAACAAAAAAGTTTTAATAGCTGCAGCAGATACTTTTAGAGCTGCTGCTGTTGAACAACTTAGTGAGTGAGCTAGCAGAATTGGTGTTGATATAGTTAAACCAGATGAAAAAACAAAAGATCCTAGCGCAGTTGTATATAAAGCCTTAAAACAAGCTAAAGAAAACAATTATGATCTTTTAATTATCGATACAGCCGGAAGATTACAAAACAAAGTTAATTTAATGAATGAATTAAATAAAATGGTTTCAGTTGTACAAAAATTTGAGCCTAGTGCTCCACATGAATCTCTTTTAGTTTTAGATGCAACCACTGGACAAAATGGATTAATGCAAGCTAAAGTATTTAAAGAAGTAGCAAATTTAAGTGGAATTATTTTAACTAAATTAGATGGAAGTAGCAAGGGTGGAATTGTTTTAAGTATTAAAAATGAATTTGATCTTAATGTCAAATATGTAGGTTTAGGTGAAAAATTAGAAGATTTACAAGAATTTGATTTAGATTTATTTATTTACCATATGACAAAGGATCTAACTAATGCCTAGTAATTTACAAGATATAGAAACTATAGAAGAGTACACACTTTTATTCGAAAAGTACCAAAATTTTTTAACACAAAACCAAAAACAAGTTTTTATGCTTTATTTTTTTGAAAATTTAAGTTACTCAGAAATAGCTGAAATTATGGCCACAAGTCGCTCAGCAGTTTATGATACTTTGAAAAAAGCAATGACTAAATTAAAAAAAATAAGTGTAAATATTTCCTAGTTTCAGAAGTTTTTTTAATTAAATAAAGCTTTTATGTGATTTTAAATGTTAGAATTTTTTCATGTTTAAAAAATCAGTATCACAAGCTAAAGGTTTCTTTAAAAAAGGAAACATCTTAATGTTAGCTATAGGATTGTTATTAGGAACAGTTTTCTCTGCATTAGTTGCTAGTTTAGCAAACGATGTTATTATGCCAATTATTTTTAAACAATTATCTTTAGGTGACGTAGATAAAACACAAAGTCCTTCAGGAGCTTTCTGAGGAAAATTCTTTGGAGCTTTAATTAACTTTTTAATCGTATCTGCAGTATTATTCGTTTTCTTAGTTACTTACTTTGTAGTAATTAACGCAATCGAACACCAAAGAAATAAAAATAAACCAGCACAAGAACCTGCACCAGCTAAACCAACTACAGAAGAATTAATCCTAGAACAATTAAAACTAATGAATGAAAACCTAAAAAAATAATAAAACAAGGAGAATAAATTCACTAAAATGGTCATTTTTGTGGCCATTTTTTATTTAAAACTAAAGTTTTAATAAAAACAATAATGCTCTTTTATTTTTGTTTTATAATTTTGATGATTTTATAATCAATGTTTTTGAATTTTTTTTATCCTTTGGATAAACATTTAAGCAAAAATAAAAAATAAAAGAGGTAATTATTATGAAATGATTCAATAAAAATAAAAAAAATCACGACAGCACGAGTATCGATTTTAAAGATTCTCAAGCAATGACTATAAAAACACCAAAATTTTTAAAATTTAGATTAATTGAGATACCTATTTCAGCTTTTTTGGTCGCATTAAGCTTGATTGTAGGTGCAATTGTCAAATTTACACCATTAAGATTTTTAGGATTAAATAGCGATATAGAGTTAGTTTTTTATACACTTATGGGCTTTTTCTTAAATCTTTTTCCAGCTATGATTGCTGCTTTTGTTAGCGATTTTATTAGTGTTTTATATACTGGAGGACTAGGTACATATTTTTGAACATATGCACTAGTTCCACCACTAGCGGCAGCATGTAGTTATTTATTTTTTAGATTAATAAGATCTAAATTCACTAATTTAAAGTTAATTTTGCCAAATTTAATAATATTGGTTGCATCTGTGGTTATGATCGCGGTTGTGCAAGTTAAAATTTCTGAAACTAAAGTTGATTCAGGTAGTTTAAGTGTTAGATTAATTGAAGGAAGAAATAATCCATTAAGATTTTTAAATAATGTTCCTTTTGTTGTATTTTACTCACTTATTACAATCTTAATTTTGTTAAATTTCTTTTCGTGAGCACTCACAGGTTATTATTACATTTTCAGAGAACAAAAAAGCTTATTGACACTTAATTCATTTACTGTTTTAGTGTTTATACTACTTGTTTTTAGATGAATTTGAGGACCAATTGCTTTTATTGAGTACTTCAACGCTTATATAGCTAAGTCAAATAATGTTAAATCATATGGTAAAGATTATTTAATCATTATGGTTCCAATCGTTATCAAAAGTTTATTTAGTTTAGCTTTATTTACACCGATTTTAATTTCTATGATCGTTCCGTTTGAATGATTATACAAACGTTATTTACAAAACAAATATAGTATTTATTAAAAATATTTTAAGGAGCACCATGAACAAATCACGCCGTCACAATAGAGTTGAGGTAATTCAAGTATTATATAAATATATGTTATTAAACGAAACTATTGATGCTATTGAAGCTTTTCATGAATTTGATTTTTTAGAAGCTGAACAAGTTCAAACCATTGACAAAATAGCTAAAAACTTTGAAAGTTACAAAAAAGTGATTATGTCTTTTAATCGTCAAGAGCGTTCTTGAGAAAGAATTGACCCTATAATAAGGGCTATTTTGTTAAATGCTGCTAATGAATTAATCACAATTCCACCTAAAATTGTAATCAACGAGGCGTTAGAAATTACAAAATTATTTTTTAAAAATGACCCTGAGTGTGACAAATTAAAAAATTTTGTTAATGCATTATTACAAAACATTTACAAATTTATTGTTTTTAAAGCTTCACAAAAAAAAGAAAATAATAATCAATAATGCTCCATTGACTAGAAAAAATTTATCGCAAAATTCAAGCCAAAAAAATGGCTTACAAAATCAATTTTTATAAAGAGGCTTTAAAAATCTCAGCTACTTTTTTTTCGGATAATTCTATAGCGCAATTAGATTTGGAAAAAATAAATAAAATTTTAGTTCAGAAAAGATTTAAAAATTACAAGCAATTAGTGTCTTTTTTAACTGCAAGTGTCGAAGAAAATGCTCACAAACAAGTGCTTAATGATTTTTTTCATTTTTTTGTATTGCAAACATACAAAAAACTAAAAACAAAAAACATTATTTTTCATATAAAAGTTTTTAGGAATAATCCATATTGAATTAGAAATAAACAAAATGATAAATATGACTTAGATAAAGAAAAATTATTTCATTATTGAAGATTTTTGGATTTTATCAAAGATTATCCAAAGTCAAATACATATATAGTTAATTTACTAACTTACCTAAAATAAGAGGTCAAAGTGAAAGAAAATTTAATTAGACAACAATTTCCTATTTTAAAAGAAATAGTTTATTTTGATAGTGCAGCTTTAGTTTTAAAACCTCTTAGAGCTATTGAAGCTTCAAATAATTTTTACTTACACAATAGTATATCTTCGCGTACGGCCGATACACCAAAAGGGATCATAGTTAATCAAAAAATTAACCAATTAAGACAAAAGGTTGCGGATTTAATTGATACAAAAAGCGATAATGTAATTTTTACAAGTGGCACAACTGATTCGCTTAATATTTTTGCTTCTATGGCTAAGCAAATTTTAAAAGAAGGTGATGAATTTTTAATTAGCGCTTATAATCACTCTTCAAATATTTTGCCTTGAATTGAAATTTGTAACGAAACAAAAGCTAAAGTAATTATTTCTGAAAATATTTTGCAAGATATCAACCCTCAGACTAAATTTATTGCGCTAAGTCAAGAAACAAATAATTTTAATCTCGCTTTAGATTACGTTAATATCTATAAAAAAGCTAAAGAAAATAACGCTTTTGTGATTAATGATGCAGCTCAAGCGATAGTTCATCAAAAAGTTTCGATGAATTATTGTGATGTTGTAGTTTTTAGTTCAAATAAAATGTATGGACCTACTGGAATGGGTGTTTTAGCTGTAAAAGATCAAATTTTAAAGCAAATAAAACCAACACGCTTTGGCGGTGGAAGTGTTCATGAAATTAAAAAAGATAATACTTGAATAGCGAAAGAAACTATTCAAGTATTTGAACCAGGCACACCTAATTTAGCTGGTATTTTTATGTTTGATGAGGCAATTAATTTTTTAAACGAATTAACTTACGCCAAAACTGAGCAAATTCTTCGGGAATTAAGTTTTTATCTTCATGAAAAATTAGCTTCTTTAGAAAATGTAACACTTTACACACAAAAAGGTGATTATATAGCTTTAATAAATGTTAAAGGTGTCAATTCACAAGATGTTTGTACATATTTAGGGGAAAGAAATATTTATACTATTTCTGGGATTTTTTGTGCTCCATATCTTAGAAATATTAAAGATAGTTTTTCTTATTTACGTATAAGTTTGGGTGTTTACAACACAAAAGAAGATATTGATAAATTAATTTTTGAATTAAAAAACGGAGGTGATTTTTATGCATTTTAATGATAATTTAGCTAGAGAAGTAATAATGAAAAGCTATATTAGTCCTGAAAACAAGGATAATTTGGAAAACAAGCAAAATATTATTACTAAGTTTTCAACTACATGTGCTGACAAATTACAATATGTTTTTGAAGTTCAAAATAACGTTATTAAAAATTTAAATTTTGATGCACAAGGTTGTGCAATTTTTTTAGCTAGCACTGATATTTTATTTTCTACAATTAAAAATAAAAGTGTTGAACAAGCGCTAGAAATTATAGATATTTACAATAATTTTGTTGATAATAATGACTCAATAACACAAGAACAATTGCAAAAAATAGGTAATTTATGAGTGTTTTTTAATGTCAAAAAACACTTAAATAGACTAGTTTGTGCACGTTTAAGTTCTAATTCGCTAAAAGATGAATTATCTAAAAAATAATAAAATTATTTTTCATGTTGATTTTGATTCATATTTTGTCAATGCTTCGTTAGTTCATTTTCCTAGTCTCAAAAATAAAGATATAGTTATTAGTAGAAAAAATGATAATTCAATTATAACTAGTGCCAGCTACTCACTTAAAAATATCGGTATAAAAGCGGGTATGCCTTTGTGAATGGCTAGAAAAATTAAAAGAGATTTTATTGTAATTGAACCAAAACTAGGACTTTATTCAGCTTACAGCGCAAAGATTTTTGAATATGTATCAAAAAAATATTGCAAGCATATGGAAGTGGCTAGCATCGATGAGTTTTATTTAGATTTAACAAATAAAATAACAAATAAAATTGAGGCATTAGAATTTGCTAAAGTATTACAAAATGATATTTTACAAACATTCAAAATACCTTGCACAATCGGAATAAGTTTTAGTAAGTTTTACGCAAAAATGACAACAAATTTAATTAAACCTTTTAATTATAAATTTGTTGCTTATGAAGATATAAGTGATATTTTTTATGACTTAGACATAAGCGAAATACATGGAGTAGGTAAAAATACAGAAGCTATTTTAAGAGAGATGGGCATTAATAAAATTGGTGATTTAGCCAAAAGAAAAGATTTTGACATCCACATTAAAGAGGCTTTGGGTATTGTTGGTTGAAAATTAATTTCTGAAGTGAAAGGGTATGGAAATGAGCAAGTAGCTTCTAAGGCTGCCGAGTACAAAGTTATAGGTAATGAAACTAGTTTTTCGCACCAAGGTTGTGATGATTATTGAACTTTAATCGATACTCTTAAACAACTTACTAAAAAAGTTTGTTTAAGGGCACAAAATAGAAATTTAGTTGGTGATTCTATTGTTTTAATCAATAAGAAAAATCATAAAAAATGAACTAATAAATCAGTTAGATTAGATGAATTCACCAATGATTATGAGCAAATAATTCAAAAAGCTATTGGCTCTTTTAGAAAAAATTATAATGGCGAAGCACTTAAGGGAATTGGTATTAGGCTTTGCAATCTACACAACAATTCAACTATTAAAAAAAATATTAGTATTTTTGAGGCTAACAGTGTTGTTAATAATAATTCAAAAGTTATCAGTATAATTGAAGATATTAATAATAAAATGGGTGAAAGAGTATTGAACACATTAGAAGAAAGTTCAAAAGACAAAACCAAACACCTACCACAAAAAAGATTTTTGTTGGAAGATTTGGATTAGGAGAGATAATGAGAAAAATAGGAATATACGGCGGTAGTTTTGACCCTGTACACAAGGGTCATACTAAAATGATGAAGGAAGCGATTGATTTATTAGATTTAGATATTTTAAATGTTGTTCCAGCTTTTATATCGCCTTTTAAAACTAAAAAAGATAACGCTAAAGCTGAAGATAGAATCAAAATGTTAGAATTAGTTTTACCACCTAAGGCGCAAATATGTGATTTTGAGATCAAAAGAAATAACGTCAGCTATACAATTGATACAGTTAAATATATCAAAAATAAATATCCTGATTGTGAGCTTTATCTAATAATTGGCAGCGATAATTTAACAAAATTACATAAGTGAAAAGACATTGATTTAATTGCTCAATTAGCCAAAATAGCTGTTTTAAGAAGATCTAAAAACATTAACAAAATCAATCTTAAAAAATACAATGGTATTTTATTAAATAACAAAATACACGAATTTTCTTCAAGTGAATATAAAAAAGGTGCTATGGATACTGTCGCTAGCTCTGTAGCTGAGTATATTGGTCACAATTTATTATACGCAAAAGATATTGTTCATAATTGTTTAAGCGCCAAAAGAGCAAAACACTCACAAGCTGCTGCGACTTTTGCTGCTAATTTAGCTAAAAAGCATGGTTATGACGCAAAAGTAGCTTATCATGCTGGTTTGTTTCATGATATTGCAAAAGAGTGAAGTGCACAAAACTCAACTGCATATATGCAATATTGCAATGTTGATCCTAATCAATACAAAAAATTTCAATATCACCAAATTTGTGGTTATTTATGATTAAAAAATGAATATAAATGTGACAACCAAGAACTTTTACACGCTATAAAAGTTCACACATCCATGGAAGATTTAGGCGATACTAATTTATCAACATTAGATAAAATCGTTTACATAGCAGATAAAATTTGCGAAGGACGTAAATATCCAGGTATTCAAAAAGTAAGAGAATTAGTTTTTGAAGATTTAGATAAAGGTTTTAAGGAAGTTGTTAAAAACAACCTAATTTTAGAAAAACAAAAAGGTACCAAATTTGATGCTTTAGCTCAAAGTGTTTATAAAAATATTTTAGGAGATGAATATGAATGTTAGATTACAAAAATTACTTTCGCAAGCTGGTATAGCTTCGCGTCGCGAAGCTGAATCGCTTATTTTAAAGGGTGTTGTTAAGGTAAATGGTAAAGTTGCTAACCTAGGTGATAAAGCTTCATTTAAAGATAATGTTACTGTTAATGACATTCCAATTCAAGAAGAAAACAAAGTTTATTTTGTTTTAAACAAACCTCCTAAAACAATCTGTTCACTTAAAGATAATTTTAATCGTCCTTTAGTTACAGACATAATCGATACACCTTATAAAGTTTTTCCTGTAGGTAGATTGGATTACGATACAACAGGTGTTTTATTAATTACAAATGATGGTGAATTAGCAAATAAACTTATTCACCCTAAATACGGGATTATTCGTAAATATCGTGCGAGATTAGACAAACCTTTAACTGATGCGGAGTTAAAATTATTAAACAAACCAGTTATGATTAAAAATGCTTTATCTTACCAAAGTGTTTTTCAATTAGATACAAAAACATATTTAGTGAGCTTAAGTGTCGGTACTTATCACCACGTTAAAGAATTATTTATGAGTGTTAATCGTAAGGTTATTAATCTTAAAAGAGTTGAATTTGCTGGCTTAACTGTTGAGAAAATTCCTGTTGGTGAATACAGAAGATTAAATGGTAAAGAATTAAAAATGTTAAAAAACTTAACTAGAGAAGCTAATGTTAAAGAATAAGACTAAATTTAAAAAAATTCTGTTTTGCTTAATTACTGTTTCTTCGATGCCGATTTTTTTAAGTTCATGTTCAAGTACTTTTGATAAAAAAGTACAAACTCAACAAGATCTTTTAATAAAAAATGTAAGAAATATTAATTCTCAACTTTCACAAAAATGAGATGAATTTAGTAATTTTATTTCTAATAAAAACAAATCAACTCCTAGTCAAAATATTGAATTTTACTACTTAAAAATAGCTCAACAAGCTCAAGAAGTGGCAAAAAAATTCAACGACTTATCCAAATTTTTATCTACTCAAAAATATGGAAGTGAATTTGTATTTGTAAACAATTGAAAAAATTTAATTACTGATAACAAAGATGAAAATTCTTTATTTCAAATTATGGACAAATTTAACTATATCAACTCTGATTTAATGAAATTAGTTAAAGATAAAGAAGACTTAAAAGACAGCTATTATAAATCCTTAATTGATGAAATAAAACTATTTTTAGATATTGAAGATGGTAGATACTTTATTAACAATAAAGAACAAATAATTAAAATGATTCTTGAAATTAAAAATTTTGAGCAACCTAATTCACAAACTTTAGATCAATACTCAAAAAATTGATTTAATAAAAGAATTGAAAATGTTAATTATGATTTAATCAAAGCTTTTGTTGAAAATTCTAGTGATTTTGAACAAAAAGCAACATTCCACTCTCATGCAATCGGTAACATTTTTAGAGAGTGAGTTTATGTGGTGGTTGAAAAACAAAATCCAGATTCAAGTGTTAATGGTTTAGATAACCTTGAAAAATTTATTAATGATGTGGAAGCCAACAAAGATCAAAATAATTTATTTATTTACCAAGCTGATTTAAAACAAAATTTCGACAATTTAAAAGAAGCTGTACAACAACTAAAGGCAGCTATTTTAGAAATATCAAAAGGTTTTAATGGACACTTTCCTATTAGTAAAATTTTAGAGTTTTTCATTGATCAAAATGACCAAAATCAATATACATCAGGTTATTTTGGAGTTTTAAATAGTTTGCTTTTTGATTTATATAATCAACTTAAAAAGTAGGTGTGAATGATTTTTGACAACATTAAAAATATTAGTAAATACCAAAATTTAAACGCTGATATTAAAGTTGCTTTAGAATGAGTAAAAAATAATCCTAATTACAAAGAATTAGTAAATGACATCTTTTATATTAAAGACAACATTTTTATTGTTAAAAAAACTCTACAAACAACTTCTTTAGATCAAGTAACATGTGAATATCATTATAATCAAATAGATATTCACCTATATGGCACTCAAAAAGAGTACATCGCTTTTTGTGATTATGACAAATTGGACTCAAGTGTTAAATACATTAAAGAATATGATCCACAAAGTGATTTAGCTTTATTTTCGTTTAACAGACCTGATAATTTAGTTTTACTTCAACCAAATTATTTTGCTTTATTTTTTGAAAAAGAAATACACTGTCCTAAAATTAGATACAACAACACAAGTGAAAGTATTGATAAATTCATTATTAAAATAGTTAAAAAATAGCATAAACACCTTAAATTAAGGTGTTTTTTTAATTCTTGTGTTTTTTGATGTTAAAAACACAAGAATAACACTGCAAAAGCAGCAAAAGTTAAAAATTTTATTTTTTGACAAAATAAAAAAATAACGATGTTGTTTTTGTTGTTATTTTTTTGACATTAACAGCTATTTTATAGTTAAAAAAGTCAATAAAAAAAATTAAAAAAATATCTTGAAAAAAACATATTTTAATATAATAAATAACATGAAAAATATAGCTAATTTACTAAAGGAATCTCGTTTAAAAACAAGAAGTATTCTTGTTTGTTTTTGCGATTTAGAATACCCTTTATTACAATTTAGCGCTGAAGAATTTAGTAAAGATTTATTCGATTGTGCCTCCCTGTAGAGCATGCGTGAATAAATTTTTAATTTATTCATAGTGCTCCGTTTTGATATTACTTTTTTATTAAGAAAGGGGTTTAGTGATGCAATCAAATAAAAATGCAAAAAATAATAAAGCTATCATCGAACTTAAAGAAGTTGTTAAGCAGTTCGATGAAAAAATCGTTTTAGATAATGTCGACTTAAAAATTAATAAAGGAGACTTTGTTACACTTTTAGGTCCTAGTGGTAGTGGTAAAACTACAATTTTACGTTTAATTGGTGGGTTTGAATGATTAACCCGTGGAGAAATATTTTTTAATGGTAAAGACATTAAAGATTTACCAGCGTACAAAAGAAATCTTTCGACAATTTTCCAAGATTACGCTTTATTTCCTCATTTGAATGTTGAAGGAAATATTCGTTATGGATTAAAACTTAAAAAAGTTAGAAAAGAAACAATTGACAGCAGACATGTGCAATTGTTAGAAAAAAAATTAAGTCAATGAAACTTTAAAGCTCAAAGTAAAATGAAAGAACTTGATAAATTACAAGAACAATATGAAAATGAACTTGAAACATTGACACCCGGAACATATCAATACAAAAAACGTCAAAATTGACTTGATGATTCGGATTTTAAATATAGTTATTGAGAAAACTATGTAGCTCTTAAAAAAGAATCTTTTGAAAATCGTTATTTCAAAAGAAAAATGTCTAAAAAAGAAATGGATGAAAAAATTTCTAAAATTATTGATTTAGTAGGTCTTAAAGGTAACGAAACAAAACCTATTACATCTTTAAGTGGAGGAATGCGTCAACGTGTTGCCTTAGCTAGAAGTTTAGTTATTGAGCCTGAAATTTTACTTTTAGATGAACCTCTTAGTGCTTTAGATGCAAAAATTAGAAAAAAAATGCAAGTTTTATTAAGAAGTGTGCAAAAAGAATTAGGACTAACTTTTATTTTTGTTACTCACGATCAAGATGAAGCTCTAGAGTTATCTGACAAAATTGCTGTTGTTAGAGATGGAAAAATCGAACAATATGACTCACCTAAACACATTTATGACTACCCAGTTAATAAATGAGTGGCCACATTTATTGGTGATTCAAACATATTTAATGCAAAATTCTTAGGTGATAACAAAGTTGAATTACTTAATAAAGAATTCAAAACAGTCCATACAGAAGAAGAATTTGCAATTGATCAAGAAGTGGATGCTTTAATTAGACCTGAAGATATTGACATCACAAATAAATCTGAAAAAACAAAAAACAAAATTAAAGGTGTTGTTAATGAAATGTCTTACAGAGGAAGTTATTACTTTATTGAGGTTATCAGTGAAGATGATGATACTTTTTATGTTGAAACATCTAAGAAATTTGAAGTCGGTGAAACAGTATATTTAAGCTGAACAATTGATTCAATTCATTTAATGGCTAAAGATAAAAAATGGGATTACGAATCTAATGTTTTCAAGAATTAATTCTAAATTACATTTAAACAAAAGATTATATTTGTTAGTACCATTTTTAGTCATTACAATTTTACTTATTATTTTACCGATTATTTTAATTATCAACAGCTCCCTTAGACCACTTGAGAGCAATGGCGAGTTAAATGATAATTGAGAATTATTAAAACAACCAACAACCTGAACAATTATCTTTAGAAGTTTAAGAATTGGGATTTGATCAAGTATTTTATGTTTAGTGGTTGGATTCCCTTATGCTTATTTTGTCTCAAGTTCAGATTCTAAGATTTTTAAAATTTATGCAATTAGCTTAATTTTAAGTCCTTTAGCAATTTTTACTATTGCAAGAATTTATTCAGTTAGAACATTTTTTGTTAATGTTGTTGATAGTGAATACATAAACTCATTAAATAGCGAATGATTCTTAGTTATAGGTCTTTTTTACTTAAATTTACCGCTTATGGTTATGCCTTTATACACTGTTTTAAAAGATATGCCCAAAAACATTTTAGAAGCTAGCGCTGATATGGGATACAATACTTTCCAAACATTATTAAAAGTGGTTGTTCCGTATTCACTTAAAGCGATTTTAGCTGGTTTTGGAATGATCTTTTTAAGCAGTGCCACAACATTTATAGTTAGCGCTAAACTACTACCAAATGGTTCTCAACACCAAACTATTGGAGATATTATTAACTCTAGAATTAATCCTGGTAACCCTTTTGATTTAGCAAAAGGAAGCAGTTTAGTTATTGTGGTTTCAGGAATATTTATTGGTATATATAGTTTAGTTTTAGTTTTACCTAGAATTATTATGAAGTTTAAAAAAGGGGCTTATTATGAGTAAATTAGTCAAAATTTTAAAACATTCATATATTTACATAATTTTAGGTTTAATGTACATTCCTTTAGCTACAGGTGCGCTTTTTAGTTTTAATGACAACTCTAAAAAAGGTGGTTTTTTAACTAATTTTGACCGTTTTACTTTTAAACATTGAGCTAATTTATTTGAAGATGGTAGAGATATAGCTTTAGTCAATTCAGTAATTATTGCGATTTTAGTTTCAGTAATTGTTATTACTTTAAGCTTATTAACCGTTTATTCAATTTACAAACAAAAAACTAAATTTATAAGAGGATTTGTAACAGGTAATTCTAACATCCCTTTAATTAATCCAGATAACATTACAGCTATAGGATTAGTTTTATTTTTTGGAGCTTTATTTGGAGTTATCTCAAGTGACTCAGAAGGATTGTGAAGAGTTATTATTGCCCAAACTATTATGGCTCTGCCATATGGAATTAGTTTAATGCTCCCAAGAAGTGATAAATTTAATTGAAACTTATTTGAGGCTAGTCAAGATTTAGGATATTCTCCATTTAAAAGTTGATTTAAAACTTATTTTATATACATGATACCTTCAATTATTATGGTATTTATTGTTACTTCATTTTTAAGTATTGATGATTTTATTATCACAAGAACAGTTTCAAATACAACAACACTTGGATTGAAACTTTATGAAGGAGCTTTTGAGCCTTGAGCGTTAGTTCTAGGAACAATTCTTTTATTATTCACATTAGTTGGAAATGCAATTTATGTTATTGTTAAAAAAGCAAGTGTAAGTAGAAATAAAATTGTTGTTTTAGACACAAATGTCATTAAAAAAACAAGAAAAAATAAAAATAATAATTTAAAAACTAATACAACAAAATGAAAAAAAGAAGCATTAGAGTAACTCTTTTTGCTACACTTGCTTTATTAGCCGCAATTATTGGTGCCTTTTCTACAGCTTTAACACTTAAGTACAAAACTCCATTTAGACCAAGCTTTTTTAATTACAAAGCTTCAATGAGCAAAAGAAATCAAGAGTTAGTATTTAAAACTTTTGATTACAAACAATTTTCCGAAATTAACGAATTTACAGTCGCTTTGATTAATAATCACGCTGTTGCGGGAATAGGAACTGACTATTTAGCAGCCAGTTTAATCAAAAGAGGTGTTTTAAAGAAAATTGATTATGCCTCACTTTTAGATATTCCAGATTTAAAAGAAGATGAAGTTGAAGAAGCTTTAAAAGTTATTTTAGCTCCTGAAGTTTTTAATCACTTACAAAAATATGATCAATTTTTAAATCAAAATAACACAAGCGACAAAAAAATTCATTTATATGATTACTTTTTTCCTTATTTTGCTCAAGATGCAGTTATTGCATATAATCCTTTAAAAGTTCAAAACGCTTTTAGTGAATCAAATGAAGGAAAAATAGATTTTGAAAGCGAAACAAAACGCCTAAATTTAGAGGGCGATGCGCATAAAATGATTAATATTTTAAAAGTTTTAAGCGCAAATAACTACAACAAATGAGTTATAACTGATGCTGTAAGAGATAATATGCTTTATGGTTCAGGTTATGATTTACCAATTAACTCTGATAAAAGAACAGATGAAAATTTCACAGGTAAGGTAGATGTTGAAAACTACATTACCTTAATTGATAACTTCAAAGACCTTATTAAAGATGGAACAGGTTTTGATGTTAAAGATACAAATAATATATCTTTCAAAGGGGATGGATTAGAAGTTTTAAACAACCTAATCAGCCCAAGTGAAAAAAATGCCAACGTTACAATTATGTATAACGGGGATGCTATTGATGCTTATTATAGCGAAGACAATAATAAAGATGTTGAAGCTGGTACAGCAATCAAAATCATAAGACCAAACAAAAATATATTCTTGGTAGATGGTTTAGTTTTAAGTTCAAGTATTGATGTTGAAAATGAAAAACAATACTTGCGTAATTTATCTCAAAATGTCTACAAAAACGCAAATAAAGCTTATTTGCAGTATAGAAATTTAAAACAAATTTATCCTAATTATTCATTTGAGCAACTTAGAAAAATGGCTCAAATAAAAGCTGAAGAATCATATTTTAACGACTGACAAAATCCATATTTTGAAAGTGTAATAAGCGAATATTATTCTGAAGATGATTCAAATTCAGTGAAACAAGCGTCAAAAAATTTAACAGATAATTTAAACCAAAAACACTTTGAAATAGCACTAAAAAGTGAAGATGAATATCTTAACTTTTACAAGGATGTTATTTATTCATATTTTGAAAATCTTTTGGAAAAATTCAAAGAAAGTGTCGGTGAAATTAAATTACAAGATTCTGAAAAAATTGCGGATAAATTAAAAGACAATAAGCAATTAATCTTATTTTATGATGCTATTGTCAAAATCTTAGATAAAAATGAAACACAAACACAAAAACAAAAAACCAATGATGATTACCAAAATAGTAATTTAAGCGAAGCTTTAAATAAAGAATTATTAAGTGAAGAACAAATTCTAACCTTTTTAGTAAATACTTATTCATGAGTTGACTTAAGTTATGGTGATGATGATGGGGATCACAAAAATGATTTACCTAAATGAAAACAAAGTTTATGAATGGATAAATACACAAATATAGATAATTTTGACTATATTAATTACTCATTAGTTATTGATGCGGATAAACGTTTTATCTATAAAAACTACTTCTACGATGGAGATGGTGAAGATAACCAAGAGTTACAAGAGATGTTTAAAATTACGCCTGATAGTGATGATTCAGTTCATGAAGCTTTAATGCCAGTTGATGGTTACTTAAATAGTGCCATAGCTACTGAATACTACAAAAAAACAAAGTCATAATATTTACAAAGGGAACGATGAAACATAGTAAAAAAATTTGATTATCACTTATTTCTTTTATCAGTGTTGTTGCAATATTAGGCGGAAGCTTAATTTATAAATCTACACACGGATATAAACCAAATTTTTATAATTACAAATCATATATTTCAAAACATAATCGTGAAGTTGTATCGCAAAAGTTACAATATACAGTTTTTAACGAAATTAACGAGTTTAACACAGCCTTAATAAACAACAAAACAGTTGGTGGTATTGGAAGTGATTTTCAAGTAGCAGCTTTAGTTAAACAAGGTTATTTAGCAAAAATTAATTATTCTAAATTATTTGATATGCCAGAATTAGAAGAAAAAGACTATGAAACAGCCTTAAAAACAGTTATGTCTCCTGCTATTTGAGAGCATATTAATTCATATGATGCATATTTAAATGAAAATAACACTTCTAAACCAATTCACTTGTGAGAGTATTTTTACCCTTACTACTCACAAGACGCTACCATAACTTATAACACTAAAAAAGCACGAAACAATGATTCTTTTGCTCAAATCACCGAACAGGATTTAGAAAATAATTTAGCTACAATCAATAATCCTTTAGGAATCAAAGATGCTTATTCGATGTTTAATATTCTTAACACTTTAAGTAAAAATGGCTACACTCATTTATACTTAACTGATGCACTTAGGGATAATTTACTTTATGGTTCTGCTTACAAAGTTGTAACTCCTGAACAAGGTAATACAATCATAAGAAGTGATAAAGAATTTAGTGGTAAGGTTTTAAGAGAAAATTATAAAAGTTTAATTAATGATTTTAGAGATTTGATTAAAGATAGTTTTAATCAAAGTATTAACGATAGCCAGCACATTACTTTCAAAGGTGATGGGCTGGAGATGTTAACTACAGTTTTAGATCCTAAACAACCTCTAGCACAAATGGCAATTATGTATAACGGTGATGCTTTGGATTCTTATTATTCTAGTGATAATTTCACAGATGTAGAAGAAGGAACTGTGGATGTTATCAAACCATCTAAAAATATCTTGCTTGTAGATGGTTTGGTTATAAACAAAAATATTAAAGAAGAAAATCAAGATAGAATTTATTCTTCATTAAATAGTGCTTTTTATAAAAATCACTCTTTAGTTTATAAACAAATGATCAAGAATAAAATAAATAAACAGCAAGCTTTTTTAAAAGTAGCCAGCGAAATTTATCAAGATTTTATCAATGATTTTATAAGCGCTAAAATTCAAGAATTAGATGAACAAATAGCCAAAACCCAAGATCAAGACTCCTTGGAAAAACTAAAACAAAGAAGAGAGATTTTAAATAAAAGTAATATTGAAAAATTAGTTACAAATTTAACTAAAAATTATCAAGTTGATTATTCATATCAAAACCCTTTTGCTCTAAAACTTTTCCAAGAAAATAATGACTTATTAGCTTATGCTCAGGCTATATTGGGTGAAGATGACGTTGAATTATTGGCTAGAATTTTTTCGATTATCCACTTTGATAGACTTGAAAAAGATCAAACCAATTATTTAAAAGAAAAATATTCTAACCTAAATAATTTTGATCTTATTAACTACACACCTACTAATGATTTAGAATATATTTTATTTAGAAATAATTATTTTGTTGATTATGAAACAGGTGAAATTGACGAAAAAGCTCGTTATATATACACAATTGATTTTGAAAAAGACAAAAATAACCCTAATTTTGCACATGCGGCTATCGAACCAATTGATAGACAATTGTTGTCAGATGTAAATACATATTACTATGAAGTGACAAAGAACTAAAAAAGTTCAAAACTTTAATTAATGTGAAACAAACTATTTATAGTTTGTTTTTTTTATTGATTTAAAATATTTTTGTAATTTCGTAATTCTTTTTTAGCCTTAAAATAAGCTAAAAAACAACATGTTTCCATTATGTTTGCAAAAATAATAATTTTTTTAACCTAATAAAAAAATTACATGTAGAAACAAAAACAAAAGGTAAATTATTTGGTAATTTAATTGAATTTTAAAAGACTTTTTTGTGACCCTTTTCTAAAAAAAAAAAAAAAAGTTGATTATTTCAGCCCAAAAATGCGTTTTTTGAACTTTTTGGAAATTTTCCGTAATTTTAGACCTACTAAAATTTTTTTATGAAATTTTTCTAATATATGACCCCTAACAAAGCATTTGTATATTAACTTAATATGGAAACGTGCCACAATAAATGGTAAAATGCCGTTTGAGGCTATTAAATAGAATTAAAAGGTTAAAAATATTTTAAAATTATATTGTATGAACAATGATAATATGTACGAAAAAGAAGATTATATCAACAAGTTGTACGATATGATAAATGAGTCGGATAACATCTATCAATATATCGCTACAAAATTAATGGAAAGGATTAAAAACAAACAATCAGTTATAAAAGGGGGAGAATTCTGTACAGAAATTGGTGTAAGTGCTTCAAGTTTAAGTAACTTCGCCACAACAATTAAGTTTCAAAACATTAAAGAAATGTTTTACATTCACAACTCAATTGTTGCCCACAAAAATAAAAAACCTCTTAAAAATACAGATCAGCAGATAGTCAAAGCTGCTGAATTAATAAGCAAAGCTAACAAAATTTTATTCATTGGTATTAGTGGAGCGGTTGGAATTAATTTTGACTTCCACATTAAATTATTAAGAATGAATAAAAATTCAATTTTTGTTTGTGATAAATACGAGCAAGTTGGTTTATCAAAATTATTAACTTTTAATGATTTAATAATCGTAAACTCAACTTCTTTACAACATAAATGAATGATAGATATACTTAAAAAAACAAACGCAAAAGTTATTTTAATATCTTCAAGATTGCCAGAACCTATCAAAGATAAAGTAACTTTTTACTTTGAATTAGAAAATGAGCAAAAATTTGATGCTATGCGGATTTTTATAACTGAAGGGCGTGTAGAAGCAGCTAGAATATTACATACTTTATTCATAGAGATGCAGAAAAATCCACAAAACCAAAAATTCCTTGAAATTTCTTCATATAGATAATTATCATACGAAAAAGAAAAAAGAATTTTTTATAGGGACATTTTCGTTCCTATTTTTTCTACTTTTTTGTCTAAAAATAAAGACAAAAAGTTAATTATTATTTTTTAGCAAACTTTTTATTCAATTGCTAAAAAAATGTTAAAATATATATCATTATGGCAACAAAAAGAGATTATTATGAAGTATTAGGTATCAAAAAAGATGCCACTGAAAGCGAAATTAAATCAGCATACAGAAAATTAGCAATGAAGTATCACCCTGACAAATTAAAAGACGGCTCAAGTGATGAAAAAATGCGTGAATTAAACGAAGCTTATGAAGTTTTAAAAGATTCAGAAAAAAGAAAAATGTACGACGCTTATGGTCATGATGGAGTTAATGGTCAAGCTGGATTTAACCAAGGAGGCTTCCAAGGGTTTTCTGGAATGGATTTTAGTGATATTTTCGGAGATATTTTCGGAAGTTTTGGTGGATTTGGTTTTGGTTCAAGCAAACAACACAATGGCCCACAAAGAGGGCAAGATGCTAAAACAGTTTTAAAAATAAAATTTTTAGACGCGATTTTAGGTGTAAATCTTAGAGAATCTTTTAAAAAATGAGAAATTTGTGAACATTGTCAAGGTTCATGCAGCGAAGATAATGATGTTGCCCAATGTGACAAATGTAATGGAAGTGGAGTTGAAAAAGTTGTAAGAAGAACAATTTTAGGTCAAAGCATTTCTGCTCAAGATTGTTCTAAGTGCCACGGTTTAGGTAAAATCATTAAAAATCCATGTAAAAGTTGTAAGGGTAACGGATATATTCAAGTTACCAGAAATGTCCAAATTCCAATCCCAGCAGGTGCACAAACAGGAATGAGTTTAGTTTTAAGAGGTTTTGGAGAAAAAGGTACTAAAGGTGGAGAACCGGGTGATTTATATGTTGTTATTGATGTTGAAGAACACAAATATTACAAAAGAGTTAATGATGATTTATATATAGATTTACCAGTTTCTTTTATTGACATTATTAATGAAAAGACAATTTTAATTCCAACTCCTTATGGAAATGAAGAATTAAAACTTAAAAAATCATATAATAAACAAAAACTTCTTAAATTGCCTAAAAAAGGAATTAAAACATCTAAAAGACAAGGTGATTTATACGTTAATTTAAATATTATTATCCCTGATCTTTCTAAGAAGGATTTAAGTCAAATTATTAAAGCTACTGAAGAGGTTAATGATTCATCTAACGCTGATTTTAACGCTGAAGTTAAAAAAGCTAAATAAATATAAAAAAGCAGAGTTTTTAAAAAACTTTGCTTTTTTAATTAACATATTTATTTCACTTAAGTATATTCAAACACACAAAACGTTGTTTTAAAAATCAAAATTATTAATTTATCTAAATAAATAATCTAAGTTTTTTTGGATCAAAAAGGATTTCATAAACAAAGGGTGTGAGTTTTAACTAAAATTTTATTTTTTAATTAGCTTTTTACCATTTTTGTCATATAATTTTATAGCTATTTGTAAAAACATATATTTCAAAAATATTAAAAAAATAATTTCAAAAAAATTATTTTTAATATATAATAATAATGCTAACCAATAGCGAATAAATGGGGGGATAGCAAAGCGGCCAAATGCGGGTGGCTGTAACCCACTTTCTTAGGATTCGGGGGTTCGAATCCCTCTCCCCCCACCATTTTTTGCCCCATAGCCAAGCGGTAAGGCATCGGGTTTTGGTTCCGACACGCGTTAGTTCGAATCTAACTGGGGCAGCCATATCACCTTAAAAGGTGATTTTTTTTATTTTATTTTTAACCTATAATAATTTTTGTACTTTAGAGCCTAATTTATAGGTTTTTTATTTTCTTTAATATTAGATTACTCAAATCTTTTTTATATATAATTAATTAACAAATATCAAGGAGGATATATGTCAAAAAAAATGGATGTCAAAACATCTGAAGATGCAGAAGTTTTTGATTATGAAAACTTTGAAGTTGATACCAATTTTGGTTTAAGCGACCAACAAGTACACTCTCAAAGACAAAAATACGGATTTAATAAATTAACATCATCCAAAAAAATAAATCCTTTTATGGCTTTTGTTAATCAATTTAAAGATTTTATGATTATATTACTACTTATAGCAGCGGCTATAAGTATAGCAGTAGCTATTTACGAACAAGTTACCAAAAGTGACTCTTCAACAACAGACACAATAATAAGATTTGTTGAACCTTTTATTATTTTATTGGTTGTTGTCTTAAATAGTATTTTAGGCGCATATCAAGAAGTTAAAAGTGATCAAGCTGTAAAAGCGCTTGAAAAGGTTAATGCTTCTAATTCCAAAGTAATAAGAAATGGAAAAATGATCAATATTTTAAGTATTGATATTGTTCCAGGCGATATTATTGTTGTAGAAGCTGGTGACACAATTAATGCAGACGCTATCTTAAAAAATAGTTCTAATTTGCAAGTTGTAGAAGCTAGTTTGACTGGAGAGTCTACAGCTGTAGATAAAGATTATTTAGCGCAAGAGAGTGATTCAGAAATTTTAGCAGAACAAAAAAATAAAATTTTTTCTGGCACATATGTAACAAATGGTAGAGCTGTAGCTTTGGTTGTAGCAACAGGTAAAAATACAGTTATAGGTAGAGTTAACTCACTTATTCAAAACGAAGTTCAAACTCAAACACCATTGCAAATTAAACTTAATAAATTAAGTAAAATATTTGGTTATTCAGGTATTGTTTTATTATTTGTTAGTTTAGTAGCGCAAATTTTATTAAATAATGTAATTTCAGGGGTGTGAAATAACCCAGAAATTTACACAAATAGCTTAATTACAGCTATTTCCTTGGCTGTGGCAGCTATTCCTGAAGGTTTAATTACTTTTACAACAGTTTTATTAGCTATTGGTGTAGCTTATATGACTAAAGAAAATGCTATTATAAAAAATTTACCAGCAATTGAAACTTTAGGAAGTACAAATATCATCTGTAGCGACAAAACAGGTACATTAACACAAAATAAAATGTTAATTCAAGATTTATATTTTGAAAATCAACTTTTAAGCGAAAATGATAATAATTATTCTAAGTTTAATTTACTTGTAAAACAAGCGCTTTTGTGTACAGATGCGCAAGTGCATTTTAAAAATAAAAATGATTTTGAAGAAGTGGGAGATCCTACTGAAACTGGAATTATAATTTCAGCTTATCAAAATTCTATCGATAAAAATACTGTTGAAAAAGAAAATAAAAGACTATTTTCTTTACCGTTTGACAGTAACAGAAAAATGATGTCAGTTTTAGTGGAATATCCTGAATACAATTTAGTAATTACCAAAGGTGCTCCTGATGTTATTTTTTCTAAATTAAAGGAAAATACTGACTTTTTTAATGCTCAAAAAATCAATGAAATTTGAGCTAATAAAGCATATAGGGTTTTAGCTGTAGCAACCAAAAAAGTTGCTAAAGACAAAACTACATTAACATTTGAAGATGAAAATAACCTTGAATTTAGCGGTTTAGTTGCATTAATGGATCCTCCTAGAGTTGAGGTTAAAGAATCTATTAAAGAATGTCTAAGAGCTGGAATTAAACCGGTTATGATAACTGGAGATCACTTAACTACAGCTGTAGCTATAGCTAAAGAGTTAAACATTTATCATGAAGGTGATTTAGCTATTAACGGAAGTGATTTAGCTAAAATGTCAGATCAAGAGTTGTTTGAACAAGTGCAAAAAATTAGTGTTTATGCACGTGTAAATCCTGAAGATAAATTAAGAATAGTCAAAGCCTGACAAAAACACAACCAAGTAGTTGCTATGACAGGGGATGGAGTTAATGACGCTCCAGCTCTTAAGGCTAGTGATATAGGTTGTGCAATGGGAATTACAGGAACAGATGTTTCTAAACAAGCGGCAAATATCATTTTAACTGATGATAATTTCAGCACCATAGTTAAGGCTGTAAAAGGTGGAAGAGAAATTTTTGACAAAATTAAAACAGTGATTTTAAACTTGTTAATTAGTTCTTTAAGCGAGATTATTGTTATGTTATTTGGTTTATTTGCATTTAGATTTATTTTTAATCA
Source organism: Mycoplasmopsis ciconiae (assembly GCF_036350065.1). Classification (NCBI taxonomy): domain Bacteria; kingdom Bacillati; phylum Mycoplasmatota; order Mycoplasmoidales; family Metamycoplasmataceae; genus Mycoplasmopsis; species Mycoplasmopsis ciconiae. Next base: position 46,768 of record NZ_JAZDWZ010000001.1, read on the forward strand.
GCAAATAGGTGCTGATACAGATTTTTGAGTTTTAAGCGCAACACAACTTTTATGAATTAATCTTTTAACTCATGGGCTACCAGCCATAGCCTTGGGTATGGTACATAGTGGTGATGATGTTATGAATCGTAAACCATTTAATAAGAATGAATCAATTTTTGCGCGTGGAATGGGCAAAAATTTAATATTCCAATCACTTGTTTTATCATTTTTAGGTTTATTAAGTTATTTTGTTGTAGCGATTATAGCAACAAGTCTAAATATAAGAGGCGAAGAATTTGTTAAAGTTACTTCAACAGCGTGCTTTGTTAGTGTCGGGATCGCCGCTAGTCTAAGTGCACTTAATTTAATGAGCCAAAAAAGTTTATTTAAATGTTCACTTAAAACATATAAATTAGTTTATTTAGCTTCAATTTTTTCACTTTTATGCGTAGTTTTTGCTGCGTATGTTCCTGGTGTGAGAACAGTATTTAAAATGTATGATCCACTTTCAGCTTATGATTATAGATTATGATTAATACCAGTGTTTTTAGGAATGGGATTAATATTAGCTAATGAAATAAAGAAACTTTTTAGTTTAAAAATGAACAAAATTAGACTACCAAAACTTTAATAATACCATTGAAAGCAAGCGTAAATACACGCTTGCTTTTTTTGTTTTTTTACTCAAAAATATATATGTAAAAAAGTGTGAAAAACCAACGAATTTTTTTATGGAAATATATGAAAAATATTTTTTATTAGCATAAATATATATAGAATTATATTGTATGTTAATACAAAAAGGTGTTTTATATGTTTGATATTTTAAAGACTAAATTATACTTATAAGCCTATAAAATAGCCATTAATGTTATAGCAAAGTAATTTTGTTATAACTTATTATTTTTACAATCTTGAATAGTCAAATTGAGTGTTAATCAAAAAAACTAAAGGATACGATTTAGAAAACAATTTCATTATTACTTATTGAGATTTAAAAATAACTAACATATAAATTATTTATACAAGGGGAATTTATGTTTTCAAAGAAAAAAATTAAGCAATTTGCGATTTCTGCAGCTATTTTATCTTCAGCAACCGCATTGTTAGCAGCTGTTTCATGTGGAAGTGGGCCATCATCATCTAGTTCAGGTTCAGGTTCTAGTTCAGGTTCAGACCAAAAAGGACGTTTCACCGTTCCTGAAAGTAACGAAATCAAATTTGGTACTACTTGAAGTCAAACTGGATTCCAGTACAGAGCATTTGAAAAAATTATAGCTCAATACAATAAAGTGGGTGCACAAAAATACCCTAATATCTTTAAACCTGTTGCTTTATATAACATCGGTAGTGGATATAGTGAAGGAGTAACCAAAGTTTCTCAGTTTCTTGATACCAAAAAAGAAGGATATCACATTTATTTTGGATATCCAGTAATTGCTTCTTTATTAGCTAAAAGTGACATGTTATTGGATTTTAATGGTGGTAACTCAAAAGTTTCTTTAAAAAGAGAACAATTTGATAGCCAATTTTTAAAATCAAATAGTGAAACACAATTTGTAAGCGAAGGTTCAAATACCTTATACATTTTACCAATGGCAAAAAGTACTCAGGTTTTATCATTTAACTCTCCGGTAACACTTTATGCTTTTGAAACTTTACTTAGTAAAGGTGCTAAGTTAAAAGAGGGTGATGAAAAAATTAAACAATTTTACGAAACTATAAAATCTAAAGGTCAAAATGACTTAGAAACAGTTAAAAAGATTTGAGGAGAACCTGTTGTAAAAGATAATGAGTTTGATGGATACATAATAGGATACGACTCAATTAATACATATAGTGGTATTTTTACATTAGCCGAAAAAATTCAATCTTTATTTAAAAATGCTAAAGATAATCCATTAAATGGTGATTTACACGCAATGGGAATTGATGATGTAACTGGTGTTTTTGAGACAGCGGTATCACAAATGGCTGATGGTAATATAGACCAAACGTTAATAGTTCCGACACAAAATGATGAATCTACAGATATCGATTACACAAAAATAACCAACAGATCAAGTGCAACATTTACCAATGCACAACAAGTTTATAACTTAATTAGTAATACAACAAAAAGTGGTGCATTAGTTTTACAACCTGGTGGAGCGTATTCATCAGCAAATCAGTTAAATCATAAATTTGCGTTTAGTATCGGTTCTACAGCGGGATACAGTCATAATTTCACTAAAAATGGTGTCAATGCTTTAACAATCACAAATAATCAATTTTTAGGAGCAGAAGTTCCTCAGAGTATTATAAATGACTTAACTGTTGATTTGAATTCAATTAAATTAAATGAAGCATTCTATTATTCTATTGAAGGTAATGAAGTACCCGGGACAAAAGGAAAATCTGCTGGTTCAAATGCGATTATTGGTTTAGGAAATTATGCTAATGCAGTTTTCCCAAGCAATTACACTAAGGCAGATAAATACGATTTAGTACTATCATCTGACGAACAAAAAACAATGATTGAGCAATTTGTTAATGAGAACAAAGGTGATTCAACAGCTAATAAATTTAACTCTGATAGATCATTAAAATACGGATTACTTGTTTTTGCAAAAGATAAAGTTATTCCACAAGAATTTGTAGAGCGAGTAAAAACAGCTTCATCATCAAAAAGTGATTTAAAATTCTTAGGAACTTTAAAAGATTCTAAAGGTTTAGTGTTCCTAGTTAAAAATGATAGTTTTTCAGAATCAACAACACTTGACCAAATAGAATCATACGTAAAAGAAACATTCGGATTTACTAAGGTAACAAAAGATACAACAAATACGCTTCAAGAAAATGAATTATACACACTGCCTACACCTTCAAAAACATATACAAGTAACCAAAAGAATGTATTCTATCTTCAAGGGCCCTCATTCATAGGTGCTCGTTCTAATCGTATAGACGAAAATGCAACTAGAGCGTTTATGCACTGAATGATGACAGACCAAGATACATATGAATTCGACAAAGGTAAACCTATGAAAATCCTTGATTTTTATCAAAAATCATTGTCATACGTTGTTGGAGCTAATATTAGCCAATTAGTTGCTTCAAAGGTTGCGGGAAATAACGAATATTTAACAACAGCTATACAAATGTTTAAAGATGTCGTAGAAAAAGATGATTATATCTTATATGAAACACCTTCTGGTATAAATTCAGATAATTACAGAAAAGAAATTGAATCAGCATTTAACAATGTTCAAACAGCGGTTAAAGATAATAAAGATGTTCCAAATATAATTGATAACTTAGTTCAAAAATTACAAGAAAGCGCTTGATTCAAAAAATAAAACATACCTATAACTTAAAAATTACAAATAATTTGCTTCTGGCAAATTATTTATTTATATATTTAAGAAAATAAGAAAAGAGCAATTGTGAAAAGAAAATTAAAATTTAAAAAAATTCTTTTGTGTTCTTCATTTGGGTTTTTGATCGCTGCACCAGTTATTGCTTCATCATGTAATTCGATAAGCTCAAAAAGCAATATACATATTTCCTTAGAAATAACTGAACCAAACCAAACAAACCCAATTAAGATTGAACCAAGATATGAAGATAAAGAATTCGTGTTATACAATAAAGACACAAATGAGCTGTTAGACAGTAAATTGTTACAAAACATAGCAAAAGAATTAACAAGTAAATTAACCCAAGCATTTGATAATTTAAATCTTGTCTCAATAAAAAAATCTAGTTCTTTAATACCTACCACTAACGATTTTTCTTTTAAAAACGAGACTGTAAGTGTAGATATTAATGGCGTAAAATTTTATTTAGAATTAGTTAAACCTCTAAGAGATACAGTGACCTTTAATAACGGCACCACAGATAAAATATCTGAATATAAAGGTCTTAATGGCGACTCAAATAAACTTATTTCAGACAATTTAATTTCGTTTAAATTAATGTATAAAGATGAAAATAATATTTATTCAAATGTTTATGAATTCAATGGTAATATAGGATATAAAAAAGCTGTTGAAAAAGATATAAATCCTACATTAAACAACTATTTAAATAGTTATCAAATAGATCAATCTAAATTCAAAAAATTGAATATCGATTGAAACACTATTCCGTACGTAGACGTTAGAGTTGTTGATGTTAGCGATGGTGATACTTTTAAACTTCAATTAGTTAACCCAGAACAAAAAAATAACTTTAGTGGGATAAACTTAAGTAATACTTTTACTGTTAGACTTACTGGTGTTGACACCCCTGAAAAAGGTGTTGGAAGAGGTGCGGAAAGAGTTGAAGCAACAAATTGAGAATATTCTTTTGCCTCAATGTCGACAAAATTTGCGCAGTTATTATTTTCAAACACAAACAAAAATTCATCTAATAGTGTTGTAAGATTAGCTTTTGTGGAAAGTGCTGATGCTTATAATAGAATTGTAGGTGATGTGTTTTTTGGAGAAAATTACCAATATTCATACACATCTGAAATCGTTAGAGCAGGATTAACATTACCTTATACAACTTATTCTACATTCAAACCAAGTGATTTTAACAATAAAAAAAGTTACGAATACAATGTTTATCCTTCTATAGCACAAGCTTTTAGGGAGGCTATAGCTAACAAAAATGGATTTTTCTATTACTTTGCTAGTCCAAATGATGTTCAATCATATATTTATTTAATAAAAGTAAATTCAAAATGAATAGGATTTTCTCTAGACCCAACTCAAGTTGGAAGTATTGAATATTCTATAGCTGAATTAAATAACAAAAAATAGTAGTTAAGCAATAATATATAATATTAATTAAACAAAAGGAGATTATGAAACTAAAAGAATATTTTAAAAGTCTTCAAAGCGATCTTTTAACAAAAGTAAACAACGAAGATTTAGATAAGATTGCTAAATACTATAGCGAAATAAAAGAAATTGATAAAACGGATATTCCTTCAATAGAATTAAAAAATCTAAATATTGATTTTGGAGAAACATTAGCTGTTGATAATGTTAGTTTTAAGATTCCTGAAGGGAAATTGGTTACCCTTTTAGGGCCTAGTGGTAGTGGTAAAACAACAACTCTTAATGCTATTGCTGGATTATTAACACCAACATCAGGGAAAATTTATTTTAGAGGTAAGGATGTAACAGACTTTTCTCCTCAAAGAAGAAAACTTGGTTTTGTTTTTCAAAACTACGCATTATACCCTCATTTAAGTGTTTATGATAACATTGCTTTCCCATTAAAAAATGACACCGAATGACAATTTAAGATTTTCTTAAATAAAGTCCAAGCTAAATTAAATATTGACTCTGTATATTTAAAAAGAGCTGGTGCCTCACAAGAAGAAATTGATAAAGTAAACCTTGCTTTAGATCAATGAAGATTATTATCTGAAGAATTGCAATATAAAGCTAATGATTACTATACAAGAATGTCAAACTCTTATGAAAAAGCTAAAATTGATAAAAAAATGGTTGAAATTCACGAAAATTCTGAGTTATCAATTTTATCTAAAAATATCGTTAAAGAGCTCGAAATTGTAAAACAAGAATCTAAAACAAAAATTAATGAAGCTAAAACTAAATTCGAAATTGCGAAAGCAAGTAATTTATTAGGTGATTTAGAACCTTCTAAAGAGTTAAATGAAGTTTTAAAAATGCTTCCTGAATTAAAATTCAAAAAAATCACTGATATTGATACAAATCAACAAAAAGTTGATTTAATTCAAAAAACTATTTTAAAATTAACAAGTGTTGATTTTGATTCTTTACTTTTAAAAGATAGAATTAAAATTTTAGAAACCGAAGAAAAGCTTATTAAATTCATGCTTGCTTACAAACATGTTATTAATACAAATAAAGTTATTGAAAAATATAAAGCTGAAAGAATTAAGGTTAATGAAGAATTCTTAAAACAACAAAAAGAATTTACGCAATTAATTAAAAGTGACAAAGTGTACGTAGAATTACGTAATGATGCCAAAAAATTACCTTTAGTAGCTAGAAAAAATTTCTATAACTTATATCAAGAGATTACAAATAAATACAACATAAAAGATTTGAAAAATTCAAGCAACAAAACAGGGGCTGCATCTCTTACAGAAGAAGAAAAACTTTTAATTAAAGAAAATTCAAAAGATATTATTCCACTTAAAAAAGCCATTCACTTAGCTGTTATGGAAGTTGCTAAACGTGTTGAAATTATTCCTATTTTACAGAAAAAACCAACTCGTTTAAGTGGAGGTCAACAACAACGTGTTTCTATAGCGCGTGCTATTGTTAAAAAACCTCATATTCTTTTAATGGATGAACCTTTATCAAACCTTGATGCTAAATTACGTATTTCTACACGTCAGTGAATTAGAGAAATTCAACAATCATTAGGAATAACAACTGTTTTTGTTACCCACGATCAAGAAGAAGCTATGTCTATTAGCGATATTATCGTATGTATGTCAATGGCTAAAGTTCAACAAATGGGTTCACCAATGCAGTTATACAACAAACCTAAAAATCAATTCGTTGCTCGTTTCTTAGGTATGCCAGAAATGGGACTTTTCAAAGCTGTTTATGACAGTGGAATAGTTAAATTAGGTGATAAAAAAATTGATAAAATTAAACTTTCTAATAAAGAATATATTGACTTAAACATCGGTGTTCGTAGTGAAGATTTTATTATTAAAGATAAAGATTCTTCTTCAATGTTAAGCGGAACAGTAATTGTTGTTGAAAACTTTGGTAAAGAAAGTAAATTAGTTGTTGATGTTGAAGGATTCGGAAGAATAAACTTCTTATTAGGGAATGAATATAACTTCAAATTAAATGATCAAATTTACTTTGATTTACCGCTTAATAAATTACACATTTTCGATCAATTAACAGAAGAGAGATTATCATATGAAATTAGTGAATAATCGTTTATATGAAAAAATAGGGCAAAACGTCCCACTCTTAAGAAAATGAGCTTATAAGAAACAAACCAAAAGAACTCAAAGTTTAAGTATTTCTATTTTAGACAAAAGAACACCTTTTGTCATACCGTTCTTATTATTGTTGCCATCAATTGTAATTATTAGTATCTTTACAATTGTGCCAATGATTTACAACTTACAAAAAGCCTTTACTGTAGATGAAGATTACACAATTTTTCGTAATTTTGCTTTAACATTGGCTGACCCTAGATTTTCTATTGGTTTTAGAAACTCGTTTATATATGGTATTTTTGCACTACCTGTTGTTATGAGTTTATCATTAGTTATTTCCAGTTTAATTGCAAAACTATCTAGAAAAGCTTCTAAAGGATTTTGACAGTCAGTATTTTTTATGCCATACGTTACAAATGGTGTCGCTGTTAGTTTAACATTTATCCAAGTGTTTTCAACAAATGGATTATTTAACCAAATAATTGACTCAAAAATTAACTGATTAAAAAGCGGTGATCAATCTTCTTTTGCGGCGTTAGTGCCTATTATGATTAATGGTGTATGAAACGGACTAGCATTTAATGTTTTAATCTTTACGACTGCAATGATGGGTGTAGATAAAAACTTATATCGTTCAGCTTCCATTGATGGAAGTAGTGGTTTTAAACAATTTTTTTATATAACATTGCCATCTATTAAAGGTACATTTAATTTCTTAATTACAATATCAATTATCGGTGGAATAAAAGTTTTCCCACTTGCTTTATACGAAAACAAACCAATAGATGCATTCTCTAACGGAGCATCAACATTAATGATGTATGTTTATTTTACAGCAACAGTATCTGATCAAGAATTAAGTGGAGCAGCAAGTATCTTGCTATTCCTAATTGGATTCACTTTCCAAGCTATTTTACGTGGTGGAATGTTTATGGCGCAACTAACAATGAATTATTTAGGAGAAAGTAATGTTTGAAACAAAGTTAATAGTAAAAAATTACTTCATTAGAAAAAAACTTAGAAAAAACACCGAAAGAGTTTCTTCTCAAGTTTCTGAAACTAAAAATTTAAAGCCAATATTAGCCACAATCACCAAAATAATTTTTCTTTGTTTATTAGGTTGCATAGTTTTATTACCGTTTTTCATGATGTTGTCTATATCGTTTATGCCTGACAATGAAGTTGAAGGATTGAAAAAAACCTTTCACTTATTACCTTCATTTGGTCCGGGTCAATCTTATTTTAATGAAGGTTCTTCAACTTATGAACATGGTATTAATAGTGATGTTCCATGAGCGGATGTAGTAGCTAACACATATAAAAAAGCTTTTAGTAGTGGATACGGAACAGCGATTTTATTTACTTCGTTAAACGTTGTTATTTCTGTTATTTTAAAGGTAATTATAGTTACATTAATGGGTTATGCATTTTCATTAAGAAACTGAAGAGGAAAAAATATAATTTTTTCATCTGCTTTAGCGTTATTAGTTTTACCTGAAGTAGCTTTATTATACGGACAAAAAATAGTTATTACACAATTAGGTATAACAGCAACTTATGTAGGATTCCTCTTTGCTGTTGCTTTACCATTTGTGGCAAGTATATTTAATGGATTAATGTATAAAAATGCATTTGAAAGTATTCCTGGAAGAATTAAAGAAGTTTCATTAATCGATGGTGCTGCAGGTTGAAAATATTTATTTAAAGTAGCTATTCCAATGGTTGTACCAACAACTTTAACTGTCGTAATTCTTACAGCATTAGCTTCTTGAAATGCTTACTTATGACCTCTAAGTATTAAACCAGACAGTATAAAAGTGGAAGTTATTTCTGTTTGATTATTTAAAGCTGGATTATCTGACAATTCAAGTGATCAACCGCTAGTTTACTACAACGTAAAAATGGCCGCTAGCTTAATTGCTATTTTTCCGATGATGCTTGTTTACTTCATTTTTAGAAAATACATTATGAGAGCTATAGGAAGACAAGGTTCAACAATTAAAGGATAGGAGAGAAAATGCAAAATTATAAAAGTCGTGTTATAAAATGATCTATTGTTTTAGTTATTTCTTTTGTAGCTATTATAGTGTTTTCAGTGATCATATCTTATTCTGATTATTATGTTAATCTAGCTAAATACGTTTCATACGAATCTAAAATTCAAAGTTTTTTTGTTAATTTAAAATCTTATTCTGTGGGGTTATTAGCATTTTCATGTATTTTATTAGTATTTAGTTCGATAATTACATACGCAGGATTTAGATCACTTAAGTATGTGGGGATGTTTTATTAATATGAAAATAAAATTTAAAAAATTATTATTCGTTTCAGCTTCTTTACTAGCTTCAACAACCCCTTTAATTGCTAATAGCTGTTTTTATGCTAATGATCCAAGTATTTTATTTGCTGAAAACTATATAAAAAATAATCCTATATTTAACTCGTCAGAAAACGAATTTAAAACAGAAAATCCAAAAGTAAAAGAATTTATTGAAAAAATAAAACAAATTAGAAGGTTTTCATTTAGCGGTGTTTTTTACAATTATGAGTTCCTAAATAACATAGTTATTGATTTTGATTCTCAAGAAGAATTAAAACAAACATTACCAGAGATAAAAGCTGCTTTTGAACATTATTATAAAAATACACCTATGATGTTTTATTATTTATTCAATAAACAAAATTATACTTTTAGCGCAAGTACCGATGCATTTTTAACAATAAACATGACATCATTAACTTATAGTCTACAAGATTATAAAAGTTCTACTCAAGAGAAAAAAAATGATAACACTAGCGATAAAAGTGAAGATGAAGATAAAGGTAAAGATGAAAATAAAAATAAGGATACAAAAAAAACAGCCACTCAATCCACTCAAGGTGGACTTATTGCGATACCTTATAACATTTCTTATCTTAATTTATTTTTGGACATAACATCAAATAAATTCGGAAGTCAAGAACTAAATAACACTTTTAATAATTATTTAAAACTTTATAATCAATTAAGATCGCTTTATTTAAATGTTAAACCAATAACAGATAATAATAAACCTGAAGGGATCTTTAAAGCTTTTGCTCCGATATATTTATTAAAAGGTGTATCAATTGACGGTATAGGTGCTGAAGGAGCTACTAAACAAAATAACGCATATAAAATATTTGCTAAGCCAATGGATATAAATGATCCTGATATTATTAAAGCCTTTAACGATTCGCCTATTGGTTTTTTTGAAAATAATTTAGATTTAATGTTTTTTTCTAGTCTAATTACTTTGAAAAAAGAATTAGATAAAACATTAAACGATTATAATAATCAGATAGAATATTACGATTACTCAGAGCGTACTGAATTTGATAAATTGGAATTAGAAGAAAAAAAAGAAAAGTATGAACAAGTAAAATTTAAATACGATCAAAAACTCCAAGAAAAAGATGAGTTTATCGCTAAGTTTAAACAAGTTCAAGAAGCAAAATTAAAATTCCTGAAAGCTAGAGAAGAATTAAAAATATCTACTTCAGCAGAGTTAGAATCTAAAGTTGAACAACTTAAAATGGAATTTGAAACAAGGGAAGAAGAATTCGCACCAATAAAAGCGATTTTTCAAAAAGATATAGATGCTAATATCGCAAAAATTACCAAACAATTAGATGCAAACCATGGTTCGCTTGAGTTATATGTATTAATGATAAGCAAATATTTATATGGTGCTAACTTTGAAAAGGTTCAAGTTATCAGAGGAAAAAAAGACGGTACCCAAGAATATGGTGCTTGATTAGAATATTGAGATAAAGAGCAAAATAAATGATTTGTATTAGATGTATACAAAGATTATTTAAATAAATCTCAAAGCGATTACACCCCTCAACCTCAAGAGACAATTCCTTCTGGATACACAATTTTAGAAGAGTTTAAACCATTTGCAAATATCAAAAATTAATTAATAAAAATAACAATTTTTAAATTGTTATTTTTTTATATTGATAAATTAAACTATTTAGCTATTAACAATTTCAATTCAAAGGGTCTTACAACATTTGTGTTATTAGTGTTGTTAGTTGAATAAAGTAAATTGAATTGTGAATCAATGTTAAGACGCTTTAGAGATTTAGATGAATTAAAAATAATCAAATACTCTTTAGCGGTTTCAGTTTTTAGTTTGAAAAAATTTAAATTATATTTATTGTAGTAATTAACACTTATTTGTTCGCTAACACTTAAATCGCTTTCTAGAATGATCTTTTTGATTTGACTTATAACATCAAAAAAGATTTGTTCAATATTAATTCTTTTTTGGATGATATCTTTTTTAAGCGAAAAATCTTCAAACAAGCACTCTTGAGTATCTGGACTAAAGCTACTGATGTTAAAAATCATACTTAAATCACTACTTTTGGATAATAAACAATTAAGCGCTACATATGATTTAATAATTTCAACAAAATAAAAATTACTTTTGTGGAAATTTTGAAAAAACATCACATCTAAAGAATTGTTATAGTTAAATGATACATTCATCTTATTTAATTCAGCTAAAAACTCGAAAATGAGTTTTGATGAAGAATTGAAATCATGGATTTGAAGATCATAAATAAAGTCATTGAAAAACGAAAGTTTAAACATTTTTTGATTAATTTGTGAATTAGCGTAAAACTTATTAAAAGCAACAAATTTGATTTTTAAATTTCGTTGCACAAATTTAAATGAGTCATTTATTTGAATTATCTTTTCCTCAAAATTATTTTTTTGTTCTTGGAAGAGGTAGTTTTGAATATTTTCAATAAATATACCTTCAGCCACAAAAGAACTTTTGTAAAAATCACAAACAAAACCTAAAGCCCTTTTAAAGGGATTTTGACCTTTAGTATCTAAAGATAAATTTAATTCCTTAGTTTTAATAAAGTCACTAATGTTATAACCTTTTTTATGAGTGTAATCATTTCAAAAATTTTCGTTTACTAAATTATTTTGATTAAAATCCTTAATTCTTTGAATAAACTTTTCTAGTGAAAATATCTGGTAAATATCAATGCTAAAATAAATTTTAATCCCACTATTTCTTAAAATTTTGCTGAAGTTTTTAATGTTAAAAATAATTTCTTTTTTGTTTTTAATTTCTGATATTTTATCACTGTAAGTAAAATTTAGAATCTGTGCTAAATTCGGGAAAACTAAAACAATTTTGTTATCAATTAAAATTTGTTGAAAAGTCATTATTTTTTTTAAATACTCTTTGATAATTTCAGTGTCAGCAGACTCAAAAATTTCCTTATTTAGGTGTAAATATGTTGAATTACTACTAAAGGGTTTATGTTTATTAAAAGTCAATAAACTCTTTAATGATGAAATTTTTGAATTTGTCAGCATCACTATCTCCTACATTTTTATAGTAAAAATCAAGTTTTTGTAATTCTTTTATTAAATGAATAACTTTTTTAATTCCGTACCTTCTTAATAAAATTCCTGCACTTTTAATTCTAAAGGGATGAATTTTTTCAAGATTAGCCATTTGCGCTTCTTTTAAGTCAATTTTAGCGTAAGCATAATATTTATACGCATTAATTACTAAATCACTAAATTGAGCAATTAAGCTAATTACATCCGTATTTTCATTTAGTCTCTCAAGTAATTTGCGGTAAATACTTTCGAAATTAGCCGAACTTAAAGAATTTGAAAAAGCAAAAATATCGTTTTTATTATATACAGAAATTGAGTTGTTAATCATTTGTGCACTTATGTTTTTATTCTCTAAAAGTAATTTATTAACTTCATTAATAATTACATTTAAATCATCAGGCATAATTTCTAAAAAATATGTTAAATTATCATGCGAAATTTCACCGTTATTTTTTTTGATATAGTTTTGTATCACGCTAAAAAGCGATTTTTTCTCAAGCGATTTAGCTAAAAAAACTTGTGAATTATCTAATAAAAAAGCACTAAAACTATTTGAATTTAATTTATCTACGTTAGCTACAAAAACCACTGTATTTTTGTAGTTATTTTGATTAATATTCTTAAGTAGCCTCAATAATGATTGATAATTATCCATTTTTGCGCCTTTAGAAGCTAAAATATCTAAATTTTTGATAATAAAAAGTTTCGCTTGGTCAAAAATGTTGTTGTTAGCTATTTTTTCTTCAATCTCATTTACAGGTGTGTTAGGCTCAAAAATAACAATATTTTGATCATCAAATTTTTTCTTAATTTTTGTTATCTCGTTTTCAATAAAAAAATTTTCAATTCCATATATAAGTTTCATATAACAATTATAAATTTATTTTACTTATGTTGTTTTAGTTTTTGTTTTATTTGCAAAATAAAAATTATTTTTTTACTCAAGATTAAACAAAAACTTATTAATATTTTTAAGTTATTAATAACTTAAAAAATAAGTTGAAAATCTTTGAAAAATTAATTTTATTAAAATTATAAATTCGATATAATTGTGAAGCAATACATTAAGACAGTAACTGCCAAGCTTAATATGTTACCGAGTGTATATCCTTAATTTAATGTGTTGCGTTCTTAAATATTTGTGGAAGGAGGCAAGATGTCAGAATCAAATTTTAAATTAGCAAAAAGACAAGTTGTTAGCGAAATTAAAAACAAAATTTCTGCTGCTCAGTCATTAGCTTTTGCTGAATACCGTGGATTAACAGTTTCACAATTGGCTGAATTAAGAAAAATGGCTAAAGAGCACGGAGTTGAAATTAAAGTTTACAAAAACCGTTTATTCAAAATCGCTGCTAACGAATTACATTTAGGTGATTTAAGTGATCACTTAGTAGGACCAAACATTTTTGCTTTTTCAAATCAAGATCCTATGTCTGCTGCAAAAGTTTTAGTTAAATTTGCAAAAGAAAACAAACTTATGGTGATTAAAGCCGGAACATACGAAGGCAAAGTTATCGATGCTAAAGGTGTTAGCGAAGTTGCTTCATTACCTTCATATGAAGAATCACTTGCTATTCTTGGGCGTTCATTATTGGCACCATTACAAATGTTATCTCTTTCTCTTAAATTAGTAAGTGAAGGAAAAACTGAATAATCTAAAATTTTATAATTTTAAACGAAAGGAATTATTATGGCTAAATTAACAAAAGAATCATTTATTGAATCATTAAAAGAAATGTCAATTAAAGAAGTTATGGAATTAGTTGACGCAATGAAAGAAGAATTCGGAATCGACCCTATGGCTGCTGTTGCTGTTGCTGCTCCTGCTGGAGAAGCTGCTGAAGAAAAATCAGAAGTTACAGTTACATTACAATCAGCTTCAAACAAAGTTGCTGTTATTAAAGTAGTTAAAGAAATCTTAGGTGTTGGATTAATGGATGCTAAAAAAGTTGTAGATTCATTACCAGCTAAAATTAAAGAAAACATCAAACCAGAAGAAGCTGAAGCTATTAAAGCTCAATTAGTTGAAGCTGGTGCTGAAGTTTCTATTGACTAATTTTTTCTCAAATAAATGAACATTTTTATTCAAAAATCGCACTAATAAGTGTGATTTTTTATTTTTGTAAATCAGAGGAAAATAATCTTAAAAATATTCAATTTTTGCCTTAAAAATTTTTGTTTTTTTGTAGTAAAATAAAAACAAGAATATATTAAAAGAAAATATTTAACTTAAACCCCTTTAAACATGGTTTTAATGCTTAATGGGTATTTTTCATATTTTCTAATTTTTTATTTCCAAAAAAATAATTTAGTAGTAAAATTTATATGCTTTATTAGACAAAGTATATTTTTTGCTATCAATTATTGAATAATTGAAGCGATTTTTAAATAGTAAAAGGAGTGCGATGAATAAAAATTACAAACTTCGTAAATTTGGTCCCAAAACAGAAAGACGTGATTATTCAATCACTAAATATTCTTTACCTGTTTTTGACATTTTAACAACAAGTAAAGATAGTTTCGAAAAGTTTTTAAAAGAAGGAATTGAAGAACTTCTTTTAGAACACTATCCAATTGAAGCGGCAGATAAAAAAGTTAAATTAGACTATGTTAAAAAATCACTTCGTATAGAATATCCATACAAAAAGGCAACTAGCGAAAGTGAAGAAATTAAAAAATGTAAAGCTAAAGGAATCAATTTTGCTGCACGTTTATATGTAACATTAAAACGTGAAATCACAGGAACTGGGGAAGTTAAACAAGATGATGTTTTACTTGGTGAAATTCCTTTAATGACAAGTGGAGGGAGTTTCATAATTAACGGATCTGAAAAAGTTATCGTTAGTCAGCTTATTCGTTCACCAGGTGCTTATTTTGGACGTGGTGTGCGTAACAAGCAAAGTGATGACCTTTTTAACAAAGTTGAGGTTTTACCTAGAATTGGTAGTTGATTAGAAATTTCCCATAAAGTTACTTCTTCAAATACTGACTCAGTTAAAGTTAAAATTGATAAAAATAAAAATGTTAACTTGACAACATTTTTAGGTGCTCTAGGTTTAATGCCAAAACAAATTAAAAAGCTTTTTGGTGAAAGTGAAGAGTTAATTGAGACATTAAACAGAGATAAATTTATTAATAATCCTGATTTAACTGAAGCCGAAATTATCGATCAAATTCAAGAAGAATTGTTTAGAGGAATTAGAAAAGGGGACCGTATTAGCGATGATGCTAAACGTTCATTAATTCCAAATATCTTTTTCGATAAGAAAAGATATAACCTTTCAGCTACAGGACGTTATATGTTAAACAATAAATTAAGTGTTGTTGATCGTATAACAAATACATACTTAGCTGAAGATATCAAAAATAAACAAGGTGAAGTTTTATACACAAAAGGAACATTCATCACACACAATATAGCCAAAGAAATTAGCGATGGTTTTAAAAATGGTATTTTACCTTTAGATGTAATTGACGGCATTAATACAGAATTAGTTTATTATAGACTAATTGAACAAAACAAACAATTACTTAAAAGAAACAAAATCGCTAAAGTTAAAGTATATCCAAACAGAAAAGCAATGGAAAACAAAGATGTAAAACCTACTCTTGTTATTGCTAATGACCCAAGAGCTACAGAGCAACATTTATTAGTTTCTGATATAGTTGCTGTTGTAAGTTATTACTTCAACTTAATTGAAGGAATTGGGCAAGATGATGATCCAGACTCAATGATTAATAAACGTATTGTTAGTGTTGGAGAATTATTAGAAAATCAACTTAATGTTGCTTTAACTAAATTAGAAAAAACAACACGTGAAAGAATGGGGGCTAAAGAGCCTGAAAAAGTAACTGCTAAAAATGTTACAAATAACAAATTGGTTACTAACCAAATGAAAACATTCTTTAACTCATCAAAATTATCTCAATTCATGGACCAAATTAATCCTTTAGCTGAGGTTTCAAATAAACGTCGTGTTACAAGTTTAGGGCCAGGTGGATTGAACCGTGATACAGCGCAATTTGAAGTTCGGGATGTGCATTCAACCCACTATGGAAGAATTTGTCCAATCGAAACTCCTGAGGGACAAAACATCGGTCTTATTTTAAACTATGCTATTTATGCAAAAGTTAATGAAATGGGATTCTTACAAACTCCTTACTTTAAAGTTAATAATGGTGTTGTTGATTATAATGATGTTCATTATTTAACAGCAAGCGAAGAAATTGGAAGTAAATTCGCGCAATCATCAGTTCATGTTGATCAAGACAACAAAATTATTGATGAAAACTTAACAATTAGACATAATTACAACTATATTATTGGAAAACCTGAAGATGTTGATTTTCTTGAGGTTAGTTCTAAACAAATGGTTTCAGTAGCTGCTGGTGCTATTCCTTTCTTAGAAAACGACGATGCCAACCGTGCACTTATGGGAAGTAACATGCAACGTCAAGCAGTTCCTTTACTTGAAGCTGAAGCTCCATATGTTGCAACAGGAATTGAGTGTGACATTGCTAAATATTCTGCATATAACATTGTAGCTAGAAATGCTGGTGAAGTTGTTTATGTTGATTCACAAAAAATTCACGTTAAAAATGAAAAAGGTGTAACTGACAAATATTCACTTAGAAGTTTTGAACGTTCAAACCAAGGAACAGTAGTTAACCAAAGACCATTAGTACAATTAGGTGATTTTGTTGAAAAAGGTGACTTATTAGTTGATGGTAGTTCATTTAAAGATGGTGAATTAGCCTTAGGTAAAAACGTTTTAGTTGCATTTACAACATGAAACGGTTATAACTATGAGGATGCTGTTATTATCAATGAAAGATTAGTAAAAGATGATGTTTATACATCAATTCACATTGAAGAACAAACAATTCAATTTAGAAATTCAAAGGCTGGAGACGATAGATTAACAGCTGAAATTCCAAACGCAAGCAAATTTTCATTACGTAATTTAGATGAAAATGGAATTGTTAAAGTTGGAAGTGAAGTTGTAGCTGGGGATGTTTTAGTTGGAAGAGTTTCTCCTAAAGGTGAAGAAAACCCTTCGCAAGAAGAGAAATTATTGATGGCTATTTTACAACAAAGACCTTCAAATGACAAAGACACATCTCTTAAAGTTAAAAACGGACACAATGGAACAGTTATAGGGATTGAGGTTTTAAGTCGTGAAACAGGTGATGTTTTAGAAGATGGTATTGACAAAATCGTTAAAGTATCAATCGCCCAAAAAAGAAAAATTAAAGTTGGTGATAAGATGGCAGGACGTCACGGAAACAAAGGGGTTATCTCTATTGTTTTACCAGAAGAAGATATGCCACACTTAGAAGATGGAACACCTGTTGATATTATGCTTAACCCACAAGGGGTTCCTTCACGTATGAACATTGGTCAAGTTCTTGAGTTGCACTTAGGAATGGCAGCTAGAAAATTAAATACAAAATTCGTTACACCTTCTTTTGATGGGGTTAAAAAAACTGATATTGAAAACGCTTTAATTGAAGCAAACTTATCAAAAACAGGAAAACAAATATTAATTGACCCAATTACAGGTAGAAAATTCGATAACCCAGTTAGTGTTGGGGTTATGTACATGTTAAAACTTAACCATATGGTTGATGATAAAATGCACGCGCGTAGTGTAGGACCTTACTCACTTATTACTCAACAACCTCTTGGAGGAAAGAGTCAAAACGGGGGACAAAGATTCGGGGAAATGGAAACATGAGCTATTGAATCTTATGGAGCTACAAACGTATTGCAAGAAATTTTAACTTATAAATCTGATGATATTAATGGAAGAAACATGCTTTATAGTGCATTAGCACAAGGTAAAGAACTTCCAAAACCAGGAACACCTGAATCATTTAACGTTTTAAGTTATGAATTAAGAGGTTTAGGAATTAAACTTGAACCTATTACTGTTGATGAAGCATCTATCGAAGAAAACGAAGAAATTATGCAACACTTAGAAGGAGATATTGACAATGAGTAATTTTGATAAAGATAATAAAAAAGTTATTGAACGTATAGCTCTAAGTTTAGCAACTAACGAAGATGTTTTAAGTTGATCAAACGGGGAAGTTACAAAACCTGAAACAATTAATTATAAATCATATAAACCTGAAAGAGATGGATTGTTTGATGAATTAATTTTTGGGCCTACAACAGATTACAAATGTCCTATTTGTAATACAAAATACAAAAGAAGCGACGAAAACACAATTTGTTCAAAAACTCCCGCTTGTGAAAAATACAAACCAAAAATTTTACCTAAAATCACACGTAGAAGCAGAATGGGACACATTCGTCTACACAATCCAGTAGTGCATTTTTGATTCTTTAAAATTGACCACTCAATTATTTCTAAATTATTAGGACTTAAAGTTCAAGGTTCAAACAAGGCTGTGGCCAAGGGAGATTTAGAAAAACTTATTTACTATAAATCACATATAGTTTTAGAAGATGGTGGACTAAAAAGCTTGAAGAAAAACTCAATTATTGATATTAATGAAGCTGCTACTACATATGAGCAATGTTTAATGGAAATGCTTACTATGTATGAACCTGATACTGAAGAGTATGAAGACATTAAAGTGGCTTTAGATGAGTTACGTGAATACGCTTCAAGTAAAATGGGGAAAGATTACGGGATTGATTTTTATGAATATAATGACATTATTCATGAATATTCAGACGCTAAAATCGGAACAGGTAGTCAAGCAATCGAATACTTGTTAACTCATATTGATTTACATAAAGAAGCTGAAGAAGTTCAAAAAGAAATTAATGCTATAAACAGCGAAATTCCTGCTGGAGAAATTTTAACAGGAACTAAAGCTCAAGATAGAGCCAAATTATATAAACGTTTAACTATTATTAATTCATTTATTAAATCAGGACAAAAACCAACAAGTATGTTAATTTACAACTTACCTGTTATTCCTGCTGATTTACGTCCTTTAATCCAACTGGATGGAGGAAGACACTCAACAAGTGATATTAACGAGTTATACCGTCGTATAATTATTAGAAACAATCGTTTAGAAAAATGAAACGAATCAGATGCTCCGATGTTAATTAAACAAAATGAGTACCGTATGATTCAAGAGGCTGTTGATGCTTTAATTGATAACGCACGTAAAAAACCAAGCCCAGTTGTTTCAAAAGATTCAAGACCGCTTAAATCTATTTCAGACGCAATTACAGGGAAAAAAGGTCGTTTCCGTCAAAACCTTTTAGGAAAACGTGTTGATTATTCAGGACGTAGTGTTATTGTTGTTGGGCCTAGCTTAAGAATGCACCAAGTAGGTATTCCTCGTGATATGGCTGCTAAATTATTTGAGCCATGAATTGTAAGAGAAATTATTAAAAATGACCCTTCAATTAAATCAATTAAAGCCGCAAAGAAAAAAGTAGAATCATTAGATCCGATGATTTGACCATATGTGGAAAGAGCAATTGAAGGTAGACCAGTTTTACTTAACCGTGCTCCTACACTACACCGTCTTAGTATTCAAGCGTTTGAACCTGTTTTAATCAGAGGAAAAGCTATTAAACTTCATCCACTTGTAACAACAGCGTTTAACGCCGACTTTGATGGGGACCAGATGGCTGTTCACGTTCCTATTTCTGATCAAGCAGTTAGAGAAGCTAATGAATTGATGTTAGCCTCAAAAAACATTTTAGGTCCTAAAGATGGAGAACCAATTATTAACCCTTCACAGGATATGATTTTGGGTCTTTATTATTTAACAATGGAAAAAGCTCAAGCTAAAGGTGAAGGTAATTACTACTCAAGCTTTGATGATATGATGAGCGCTTATGAAGAAGGATTTATTACACTTCACACAAGAGTTGTTTTACCAATTGACTCATTAAAAAAGAATGGTTTATCACAAGATAAAAACAAAAAATATGTTGTATCAACAGTAGGAAAATTCATTTTAAACAATGTTTTCCCTGAAGATTTTGAATTTATTTTTGGTAAAAGAGTAACTAAAATTACAAAAGCTAATCCAGATGGAAGCATATCAACTAAAGAAGTGGAAAAAATTCACACTTCTGAAAATGCTGCAGATGAATATACATTTGGATATGGACACAATTTCAAAGAATTTATTGACAATTTACCTGTAAACAACGCTTTAAGCAAAAAAGACATAGCTAAAATTGTTCAAAAAGTTTACGAAAAATATGTTGCTGTTGTAACAATGCAAGACATAGCTGAAGTTATTAATCAAGTTGATAAAGATAACTATCAAGATATGTTTATTGAATGTGCTGAGTTGGTTGATTACAAAGGTGATAAAATCAACACAGTTCACGCAAAAACTCTTGCAAACATGATTAAAGATAATTTCAGAAAAATTGATTATGAATTATCTCGTAAAAAAGCTAATGCTGAAACACAATGAAACATTAACGACTACACAAAATTACTTGAAAGAGTTTGATTTGATTACTCAAACAAAGTTGCTTCTATTCTAGATAAAATTAAAAATATCGGATTTAAGTTTTCAACTATTTCGGGTACAACAATTTCAATGAACGACATCACAACAGTTCCAAGTACAAAACAAAAAATTAAAGAAGGTGAAGAATACACAGATAAATTAAAAGAATTCTTTGCCGATGGGTATTTAACTGATGATGAACGTTATACTTTAACAATTCAAAAATGATCTAAAGTTAAAGAAAGCATTGAAAACGATCTTAAGGAAGTTACTAAATCAGATCCATACAACCCATTATTTATGATGTTTACTTCAGGAGCTCGTGGTAACTCATCTAACTTTGTTCAGTTAGCTGGTATGCGTGGATTGATGAACAACAACACCAAAGTTTTAAAAGCCGATGCGGCTAACGATAGGGTTGTTCGTAGTACTGTTGAAATTCCTGTTAAGTCATCATTCTTGGATGGTCTTACAGCTTATGAATTCTACTCTTCAACTCACGGGGCTCGTAAGGGACTTACCGATACAGCCTTAAACACAGCTAAATCAGGGTACTTAACACGTCGTTTAGTTGATGTGGCTCAAGGGATAGTTGTTAGAGAAGAAGATTGTGGAAGTGATTTTGGATTTGTGGTTAAAGATATTAAAGATACAAAAACCGATACAGTTATTGAAAGTATTAGAGAAAGAATTGAAGGTAGATTCACAAACCGTGAAATTTATGATCAAGACAATAATTTAATTGTAGCTTCTAATACTTTGATCACACCAGAATTGGCTGATGAAATAGTAAATAAACATAACATCAAAGAAGTGGAAATACGTAGTGTTCTTTCATGTCATACACGTAATGGGGTATGTAAAAAATGTTATGGTAAAGATATGGCAACTAACAGAATAGTTAACATTGGTGAAGCTGTTGGAGTTGTTGCTGCTCAAAGTATCGGAGAACCTGGAACTCAGCTTACAATGCGTACATTCCATACCGGAGGGGTTGCTGGGGTTGAAGATATTACAGGTGGATTTGGTCGTTTAATCGAACTTATCGATGCTTATGACTCGCCTTGAGGTCGTCCAGCTGTTATTAGTGAACACACTGGAGTTGTTAAGTCTATTGTTGTTGCTAAAGATAAAGATAACAAAGAAACAGATACACAATTAATCACAGTTGAATTCTTAAACCACAATGACGAGTTAGAAGAAAAAATATATTCAGTTAAACTAAGTCAAAAATTACGTGTAAGTGTTGGTTCAAAAGTTGTGCCTGGACAAAAATTAGTTGAGGGTCCAATTGTATTAACTCACTTATTAGAAACAGTGGATACACGTGCTGTTCAAAACTATTTATTAAAAGAAATTCAAAGACTATACCGTTTACAAGGTATTACTATTAGTGATAAATATATCGAAATTATTATTCGTCAAATGTTATCTAAAATTATGATTACCGATCCAGGAGATTCTAACTTCTTTACAGGTAGTTTAGTAGATACATTTGTATATCAAAGAGAAAATGGTCGTTTATTAAGTGAAGGTAAAAAACCAGCTTATGGAGAAGTAAAAATCCGTGGAGCTAAACAAACACCTTTATTAAGTGATTCATTCTTAGCAGCTGCTTCATACCAAGAAACAGCTAAAATTCTTGTTAATTCATCAGTTTCTGAAAGAGTAGATAATCTTGAAGGTCTTAAAGAAAATATTATTTTAGGACATAAAATTCCTGCTGGAACAAACATCAACTATGAAATTAAAGGAAAATATGATATTAGAGATCCTAAGTCATACTTTAAAGATAAAGTGCAAGTGCTTGACGAAAACGAAAGCGTTGACATTGATGAAGAGTTTGATGATTTCTTAAGTTCTGATATTTTCGAAGATAACGAATTAGCAATGGAAACTATGGAGTTTGAAGACGATAGTTTCGACGATTTTGAATAATTATTAAAATAACCAAAAATATCGATTTTTAGTAAAAATCGATATTTTTTTTAACTTTTCCAAAAAAAATATCGAATATGATGTTTCCACATTAGCTCCAAATGCATTTGCACTTTTGTTTTTAAAATAACTAAATTAACTATAAAATAATATCTTTTGAGTGTCATTAATAAAAATCTTGGGTTTAAAAATATGGAAAAGTTACCCAAAAAAATTTTTTCACAAGCTCAAGAAATTTATTTTTTATGTGCTATATTTATGTAGGTGTTTTTTTAAAAATGCCAAAAAGTTAAAAAAAGCGACTTTAACTAAGCGAAAAACAACTTTTTCGCAAAAACATATTTTTCTTATTTTTGGTTATTCGTTTATAAAAATAAGAAAAAAGCACTAATAAAACTATAAAGAAAGAAGAAATAATGAAACTAAAAAACAAAAAAATAGCTTTTTCATTGTTGGTTACTTCTTCTGCTTTAGTAATTCCGCTAATTGCAGCAAGTTGCAATTCAACCCAAGTTTCCAAGTTAGAGCCCATTTTTAGTGTTTTTTTAAAAGTTATTTATATATAAATATATAAATAAAAAAAATAATTTTTTTACATAATTACATTGTAATTATGGTATAATATAAGAATGACAGAAAAGTGACTTCTTATTAAAAGAAAAAATAAAAATTCCACATACTTATCTTTAGCGATATCTGGTGGGTTCGGTAAAGGGTATAAAAAAAGTATTGGAATAGGCACTTTAGAAAAGTGAAGTGAATATACAGATGATCCCTTTGAAAAAATTAAGGAGTTAGTTAAAAATTATTCGACCGAATGAGAAAGAGAACAAATAATTCGTAAATTAGAAATTGATATTAAGAAAGTAAATAAAGAATTGGTCAATATCAATTATGGTTATGAATTTATTTATTCATTTTTACAAAAACTTAATCCATTTGAAAATTGTTCTCCAACTAAATCTAAATATATGTTGGACATTCTTAAGTATTTAACAATTTCAAGAATCATAAACCCTGGAAGCATGATTAATTTATATGAGTCAAAAAGTAAATTTGATATTGATTTAGAAGCTAAAAAAAGCACTTTTTACAATTCTTTAGATTATTTAGCTCAAAATAAAAACGAAATATTAAATTCAATAAACGCTAAACTAGTGAACAGGAATAATAGAAAAATCGATATTATCTGATATGACTCGTCTACAGTTTATTTTGAATCATTTACTAGAGAAGGTTTGAGACATCCAGGTTATTCCAAAGATGGAAAATTTAAAGAAGATCAAATTGTAATAGGAATGGCCACCGATGCAAATGGAATTCCATTTCACTATAAATTATTCAAAGGTAATACACCAGATTCATCAACGTTCATAAATTTTGTTTTGGAAATTAAAAAAGAATACCAAATAAATAAGCTTACGATAATTGCCGATAGAGGAATGAGCACAAATAAAAATATCAGATTTTTAGAAGATAACAATATTGACTATATTCTTTCTTATAGGCTTAAAAGCAGTTCAGAAGCTAGAAAAACATATTCTTTAGACGAAACTGGATATAAAGGTGATGAGAACTTCAAGTACAAAGAGGTTGAATTTGCTTCACTATGAAAAAATAAAAGAAATAACGGACATAAAAGACGTTTTGTGGTTACTTACAGCAAAAAAAGAGCAATTAAAGACAGAAATGATCGCCAAATATTAATTGATAATTTTATTAAACTTCAAGATAAAAATGGTTTAGTAAGTGAAAAAGATATGAGTTCAAATAAAAAATTCAGATTTTTCGAAAAAATTGGTGGTAAAGGGTTTTATAAACTAAACACACAAAAAATAGATGAGGATTCTAAATATGATGGATATTACGCTTATGAAACCTCGAGATTTGACTTAAAACCCAATGAAATAGTCGAATTATACGCAAAGCAATGGCAAATGAAAGTAACTTTAGGGTTTTAAAAGACGCTTTATCTGTTAGACCTGTTTATGTTTGGACACAAAAACATATAGAAGGTCATTTCTTACTATGTTTTTTATCAACTGTTTTAGTAAATTACATTTTAAATGTTTTAAACTCCAAACTAATTGAGTACGGTGTAGTCGGAGAAAAAGTTACTTTGCACTATTTTAGAAAAGTGATTTCAGAAACACTCAAGGTTGTAGAAATAGTTAATGATAAAAAAATAAGCCAAAATTACATTATTAATAAAGATAACGAAAAATTAATTAACGATTTCTTTTCTTGAAAAGATTTAGTAAAAGACCAAATATAAAAAACCAACGCTGACTTAAAGTCAACGTTAGTTTAAAATTACATAACAACTTGGAAACTCGGGAAAAAGTTAAAAAAAGCGACTTTAACTAAGCGAAAAACAACTTTTTCGCAAAAACATATTTTTCTTATTTTTGGTTATTCGTTTATAAAAATAAGAAAAAAGCACTAATAAAACTATAAAGAAAGAAGAAATAATGAAACTAAAAAACAAAAAAATAGCTTTTTCATTGTTGGTTACTTCTTCTGCTTTAGTAATTCCGCTAATTGCAGCAAGTTGCAATTCAACACAAGCTAACCCAAAAAACCCAGTTACTGAACCATCACTTCCATCAACACCTAATACAAATAACGCTTCAGTAACACAAACTCCTAACATTGGATCAACATATTTAATTGATGCCAATGATGAACAAATGTTAAATCAAATGCCTTTTAGTTATTTTATTAGCGAGCCTAATTATTTTAAAAGTGTAATTCTAAAACCAATACTCGCAAAAGAAGCCAACAAACAATTCAGGGAAAAAGACTTTAACATCTCTATAAGTGCTGATCAATTTAAAAACATTCAAGTTACTAAAAATGCAGATAATACAGCTTCATACACAATCGATGTAACATTTATGCCTGCTAATTTATCAAATAAAAAATTCGAGCCCAAGAATTCAAAATACACATTTAGTAACATTCATTATTCTCAATTAAGTGGTATTAATCATGAATTAAAAGCCACAAGAAACTCTACATTTAACACAAATACATTATTTAATAAGATCATTACTTTAGATATAAATTTAAAAAACAATTCGTTTTTAGGGTATTTATCTAATAAAGATAACTACAATAAAATAATTAAAGATATAGAATCACATCTAAACTTAAAAAACGCAAAAGTAGTCAATGCAGCAGTTGATTTTACAAAGTTTAGAAAAACAGCCGCTGACACATTTGTTTTAGATTTTTGGGTTGTAGGTGTTAATGAAAGTGCACACTCTAACGGTGCTAAAGCTATTAAATTAGAAGTCGCTTTTAAAGTTTCAAACGAATTTAATATCATACAAGATGCATCAAAAGCAACAGAGCAAACATACCAAATAGCACAATTATATAATTATCCTGCTATTGGTTTAGCCAGTGATACAAAATTGGAAAACTATAGAATTCAAGACTTATTAATTTCTGATCCACAGTTAAGAAAAAGATATCTACACATTTTTGAAAAAAATCTTGGATTAGTAGATTTAGGTTACGAAATTCACTACGCAGGTGCGGCAGATATAAATAATTCTCATGAATTAGTTCCTGGTATGTCTGTTGCTAGATTATGACTTGCTAAAGGTAGTGGAAGTGTTCCGGGGATTAGCTCAAGCACTAAAGCAATATACATTTTAGTGCCAACAGTAAAAGTTGTTGCTAATAATGTTTTTGCCAACACAAAATTAGAGTTTTCTCAAACAATAAGTCAACAAGACACATTAGGCTCATTTTTAGCTAATCCCACAACACAAAAGCAAGTACTTCAAGAAGTTAAAAACACTTTAGTCCAAGCTAACAAAAACTTAGAAAATGCAACATTATTTGTTGATGAAGAAACTTTTACATCTTTCGAAGAAGTTCCTTCTACTGAAGCAAACACAAAAACTTACAAAGCCAAAATTAAGTTATTAACTGATTTTGGTCAAACATCAATCGCCAACAATCAAGTCAAAATTTTAGAAGATTCAAGAGCGCTTGTTACTTTAGAAGTATTACTAAAACAAGCTCATACTCCTTTTAAAAATAATCCAAATACACCAAATTTAGCAACTTTTGATGAATCTAAATTGACTAACTTATTTGTTTATAATGTTGATTTATCGCAAGCTTCGACAATGACAAACAATTTATCAAGTCAAACACTCCCAATTTATTATGCTGATGCTAATTTACGCTCAAAAATTATCGAAAGTTTATTAACTTCTTTAAAAGGTAAAAATATCACAGTGGTTTCAGCAGCAAAAGATTTTGATAACTTCCACAGAATCAGTAATGACGCTTTTGTTTTAGATTTTTGAATTGTCCCTATTAATAATCATCAATTAACTAACCAAGCAAAAGCGCAAAAAGTTAATGTTTTAGTGAAAGTTCAAAACGAAACACCTAATGATAAAATTGTTGCCAATGATTTAGCTGCCAACTATAATGCAGCATTAATTCAAAACCAATTCGTAAGTTTTAATGACACTAATGCACCACTAATAATCAGTGACTTTTCAGGATATTATCAAAATTCAGACAACAGATTAAACTTAATAAAAACACTTAAAAATAAATTAAATATATCTGAAGATTCTGAAGTTGATATTGTTAATGCTCAAGATTTAAGCGTCGATAGCAACGCTTCAAAAGTACTTATAGAACCATTTGAAAATAATCCTGGTGTCGCGATTGCGCAATTTTGAATTGTTTCTAAAAAAGAATCAAAATTATTCACAAATGCACAAAAAACACCAGTACAATTGCAAGCGCTTGTATGATTTAAAAAACAGTAATTCTTATTTGTAGCAAAAAAGCTGGATAAATTCCGGCTTTTTTAAATAAATATTTTCTTTGCGATGTTATTTTTTATTTGTTCAATTTTACTTATTTTATTGTTGTATAGGCTTATAAGTGTATTTAAAACATGTATAAAATGTGCAATTTTATTTTGTTCTTTTATATTTGTAGTTATTTTATATTTTGTTTTAGCTAAATCTTTAGCATACATATGTGAAATTACACTTCCTGATATTCATTGATAAAGTTTTTGTTTTTGAGAGTTAATTAAGTAACTCATAAAATCAGAATTAATATTATCTTGTTGGAGTTTTGAGGCTATGATAATATCGGCACCAATGTTTACCCCTTCAATGTTAATGCTAGCACATTGAGCTGTTCCATTTTTAACTGTGCTTGAAGAAGGAAAAAGTAAATCTCCGTATTTACTTTGAGAAGTTGTTGAATAATTGCAGCTATATTTAACTTGATTGATTATTTGGTCATAAATTGTAAAAAGTTGTGGATATGAAATTGATAAATTAATTTTAGATTCAAAGATATCATTATTGCTTATTTGTTTACCTTTAGAAAAAATATAAAAATCACTTAAAGTAAATTCGATCCACTCATTTTTAAAATCATTGAATCTTATTTGCGGAAAATTAGAATTATCTAAGCAAAACATTTTGGTTAAAAAATTACTTTTAAGCCTGTTAATAAGCATTATTTTTTGATTTAAATTATTTAAGTGTTTGTCAATGGATTCAAATAAATTGGCTATTTTATTTTGTTGATCAAGGTTTGTTAAAAGTATTTTTGTTGAGAGCACATCTTCTTTTAATAATGATGGAATATTCGCTGATTGAAGTGTAGAAGAAAAAGAATTAACAGTTTTAAAAAAATAATAAACGAAAATATCATTAACTTGATTTGATTTTTTATTTATTAACACATATGCACTATTACCTAATCAAAAATTTTTTCTAACAAAATTAACGCTTCCTGCTGCACCTCTAGCGCTAACAACAATTTTGTTAGCCAAATTATTATAAGAATGATAAAAACCTGTATTACTTGTTCCACCATTGTAGACAGGATAAACTCAAATAGGGTTTTGTTCTTCTTTTATAACGAATTCTCCTGATTTAACTGTGTACAAGTCTTTTAATTCAAATTCTTCTCAATTTTTATGATCAGAGTTAAAGCTAATTTTAGGAATATGTGTTTTGTGTTTCATGCTTCTCCAATTACAATATAGGCAAATTGTTTATAAATATTTTATATAAAATATTGGGCAAAAATTTTATTTTTAACGATTAAAAAAAGTTGTTTACTCGCTTATAAGTTTTTAGAAATACATGATAAAAATATTTTTCAAATAAGTAATACTAAACCTATAAAAAATTACTTTTTATTAGTTATGAGCCTAAAAAAGATTATCAATAAAATATGCATTTGATATAATAAAAAAACTATGGAAAATACAATGTATAAATCTTTACTAAGCATCAAAGAAAAATATGATCAAATGCAACAAATGCTTTCAGATCCAGAAGTTATTTCTGATATTAAAAAGTACACAAAACTAACAAAAGAAATTAACTCAATTGAAGATATCGTAGAGGCTTTTAATAATTATCAACAACACGAAAGCGATTTAAAAAGTGCTAAAGAATTACTTACTTTAGAAAGTGATGAAGAATTAATTTCTCTAGCTAAAATGGAAATTTCTGAAAGTGAACAGGCCCTTGAAAAACTTGAACAAGAACTTAAGATTTTAATTTTACCTAAAGATGAAAATGACAATAGAGACGTTATTGTCGAAATAAGGGGTGCAGCCGGAGGTGACGAGGCTAATATTTTTGCGGGTGATTTATTTAGAATGTACACAAAATGATGTGATCAAAATAACATGAAGTGAAAATTAATTGACTCAAGTGCAGCTGAATCTGGTGGTTTTACACTTGTTACCTTTAGTGTTACAGGTGATAAACCATATTCTAAATTAAAATTTGAAAGTGGAGTTCATAGAGTTCAAAGAGTCCCTGTTACAGAAACAAAAGGAAGAGTTCACACATCTACTGCAACAGTTACGGTTATGCCCGAAATTGATGATCAAATTGAAATTGAAGTGAAACCAGAAGATATTAGAGTTGATGTGTTTAGATCAAGTGGTAACGGTGGTCAAAGTGTTAATACAACAGATAGTGCTGTAAGAATTACACACTTTCCAACAAATATAGTTGTATCATGTCAAGAAGGTAAATCACAAATACAAAACAGAGAATTAGCTATGCGTGTTTTAAAATCTAAATTATACGAATTAGAATTACAAAAAAAACACGAAGAAGAATCAGGATATAGAAAATTAGCAGGAAGCGGAGCTAGAAGCGAAAAAATTAGAACATACAACTATCCTCAAGATAGAGTAACTGATCATAGAATTAGCTATTCAACTAGCTTATATCCAGTTATGGAAGGTAAAATTAACAACATTATTGATGCTTTATTAACCGAAGAACAAAACGAAAAAATCAAAGAAGCGGGTTTTAATTAAAATGCCAACTATTGAAGATTTATTAAGAGAAAAACGTAGATATAATCTTAAAGAAGAAGTTACACAAGCGGAAGAGTATTTACTACAAAAAAACACTCCAGTTCAAAAAATTATTGGGTATGTTGATATGGCTAATGTCAGAATTGATGTTAGAAATAAAGTTTTAATTCCTCGTTATGAAACTGAAGAGTTGATCATGCGTTTAATTAATGAAATTCCTAAAAATTCACGTGTTTTAGATTTAGGTTGCGGTAGTGGTTTTATAGCCATAGCTTTAAAATATAATCGTCCTGATTTAGAAGTTGTAGCCAGCGACATAGATGAAGTAGCTATTAAAACAACAAAAATGAATGCACTTTTAAATGGCGTTAAAATAGAAGTAATTCAAAGTTCTTATTTTTACGAATTGTCCAAGTTTCAAGGCGCAAACGCATTTGATGTTATTGTAAGTAATCCACCGTATTTACAACCTAGTGAAGTAAGTGATTTGTCTGTTTTAGAACATGAGCCACACTTAGCATTATTTAGCGATAGATTAGGTTGAGATACAACATATAGAATTTTAAAAAACTTTAGAGCTTATGTTAAAGATAACGCAACATTATATTTTGAAATAAATCCTAATCATATTCATTTGTGAGAACAATTAAAAGACGCTTTTGATATTGAAATAACCAAAGATATGGAAAAAAGAGACAGATTTGTCAAAATACAAATGCATCCAAAATTTTAAAAAACCTTAAGAATTTAAAAATTATAAACATATAAAAAATTAACATTTTTGCGATGTTAATTTTTATTTTATTTTTTGTATTAACTTTAGATGTACTTAATAGATTTTTTAAAATTTAGGCAAATAATAATATAAAATATTATATATTTTATTTTTTAAAAACATCAAAGGGGTTTAAATGAACACATTGATTATATTTTTAATGATTTTTTCAGTCATAATAATAATCGTTTCCTTTTTAATGTCTCCAGATTCTAATGCTTTTAGTGGTGCTTTAGTAGGTAGTGGAGATTTAGAATTATTCAAAACTTCAAAAGAGAAAGGGGTTAAAAAAATTCTCAAATACACTATGTTTGCTTTTGGATTTCTGCTTTTTTTTGCAGCATTAGCAATTAGATTATTTATGTAGAATTAAACAAAAAATGATAAATAAAGAACAGATAATTAATTTTTTAATTAAAAACAAAAGTGCAACTTTTATCGAAATAGTTAAAAACTTTAAAATAAAACCCGACCAAAACAAAAGTGTTACAAGTTTGTTGCAACAAATGTTGCAAGATTTTGATATTTTTAAAAATCGTCAAGATAAGTATTATGTTGCTAAATTTATTAAAAATGGAATAGGTGAAATTAACATTAATTCTTCAGGAAAATTTGCTTTTGTTGACTTAGAAACTGAAGATGAGTCTACAAAAGAAGGTATTTTTGTGCCAAAAAATAATTTTAACGGCGCTTTACACAAAGATATTGTTGAAATTAAAGTTTTCGAAGGAACTGAAGAAAATGATTCAAAAAGCTACGGAGTTGTTTCTAAAATAGTTTCTAGAACTAATGAAAAATTAGTCGGTTTTTTAAAGCAAAATAATAAATTCGTGGATTTTGAGCCATTAGATAAGCGTTTTTGTACTTATAGATATAGAATCAATAACGTTGTTTATGGTGCTTTAGTTAATGATTTAGTAACAGCTAAAATAATAAGATATGATCGTAATTTTATTTATGTAGATATTGTCGAAGTAATTACAAACGAAACAGATCCTAAAGTGTTTTTAAAGGCTTTTATTGAGAGTGTTAATTTACCTAAAGGCTTCCCTGAAGAGTTAAATGAAGAATTAAACAAGATACCAGATGTGATCGATCATGAAGACAAAAGCAATCGTGTTGATTTATCTAACGAACTAATAGTTACTATTGATGGTGAATCGACAAAAGATTTTGACGACGCTATTAATGTTAAAAAAATAGACGAAAATACTTATAAACTTTGAGTGCATATCGCAGACGTGTCACACTATGTCAAAGAAAATACACAAATAGACAAAGAAGCATTAAAAAGAGGAACAAGTATTTATTTAGTTGATCGCGTTATTCCGATGCTTCCTGAAAAATTAAGTAATGGAATTTGTAGTTTAAACCCTAATGTCAAACGTTTTACCATTACTTGTGAAATGCTAATCAATAATTTAGGTGAAACTTTAGATGTTAAAATTTATCCGTCAATCATTGAAAGTAAATACCGTTTAACTTACAAACAAGTTAATGAATTTTTAGTAGATCAAAATGTAAGTGTTA
The DNA here is from genome assembly GCF_036350065.1 of Mycoplasmopsis ciconiae. Classification (NCBI taxonomy): domain Bacteria; kingdom Bacillati; phylum Mycoplasmatota; order Mycoplasmoidales; family Metamycoplasmataceae; genus Mycoplasmopsis; species Mycoplasmopsis ciconiae. The sequence continues at coordinate 79,136 of NZ_JAZDWZ010000001.1, forward strand.
TTAACCAAAAAGACTTGCAAACAATGTTAAAAGATGCTTATGAACTTTCTCAAATAATTCATAAATACAAAGAAAATCAAGGTTATATTGATTTTGAAATAACTGAACCTAAGATCATTTTAAATGAGGATGGAAGCGTTAAAGATATTTATATAAACGAAAGAGGAGTAAGTGAAGTTTTAATTGAAGATTTCATGGTCAGAGCTAACGAAAGCGTTGCTAAGTTTCTTTTCGATTTAAGATATCCTGTTATGTACAGAATTCACGAAGCACCTGATGAAGAAAAAATGAATAATTTTAGAATGGTTCTAGATGCGTTAAGCATTAGAGCAAAAGTTCCACTTAGTGATATAACACCTAAAAAATTCGCTTCAATTATCGAATCTATTAAAGTTCAAAGAGATGATGAATTTTTAAAATTATTATTTTTAAGAACAATGCAAAAAGCTAAGTATAGTTCTTTTAATATTGGGCATTTTGGTTTAGCTAGTGAATTTTATTGCCATTTTACAAGTCCTATTAGAAGATATCCTGATTTAATTATTCACAGACTCTTAAGAGAATTAGTTTTCAAAAACAATAAAAAATTATTACCTCACTTTGAAGAAATTTTAGAAGATGTAGCAACCTTAAATAGTGCTAGTGAACAAAAGAGTGTCGAAATTGAACGTAGTTCTAATGACTTAATGTACGCTGAATATTTCAAAAATAAAATTGGACAAAGATACCGTGCACAAGTTATTAGTGTTGTTAAATTTGGTTTATTTGTCGAATTCGAAAATAAAACAGATGCGTTGATTCACAAATCAACACTTTTTGATGGTGAGTATGAGCCTAATGAAAATATGACTGAATTAATAAGTGAAAAACGTAAATTTAAATTAGGTGATTTTGTTGATGTAATAATTAGTGGTGTGGACTTAGTTGAAGGTAAGGTCGATTGTATTTTAGTCGAATTTTACAATGAATTCCTTCAAAAAGGTCACAATTCAAATTACAAAAAAGTTGATAATTCTAACGCAAGAAAGAGTTAATAATGCAAAGAAATATTGTTAAAAATTCTTTGGGTTTTGATGATGAATTATTTATTTATCAAGACAAAGATATGTTTAATTATTCTGTAGATACTATTTTGTTAGGTAATTTTGTTGCTTTAAATCATAAAACAAAGTATTTACTAGAGATAGGAACTAACAACGCCGCTTTGTCGATATTTTTAGCCGCAAGATATAAAGACTTAAAAATTAAAGCAGTAGAAATACAAAAAAGCGCAGCAGAATTAGCTCAAAAAAATGTTGAATTAAATAATATGCAGCAGCAGATTGAAATCATTAATAATGATTTTAATGACTATTGAAAAACTTATAACAAAACAATTAATAAAAAGTTTCAAATAATTGTATGTAACCCACCTTTTTATATTTATGATAAAAGCAAAATTAAAAAGAAAATTTCTCAAGAAAAATTAATAGCGACACACGAAATTCACTTAAATTTAGCGCAAATAATGGAAGGAAGCGCTAAGTTATTAGAACAAAAAGGTTATCTTTACTTGGTTTTACCAGTTGAAAGAATGGTTGATGCTTTTTGTGAAATGAGAAAAACAAAAATTGAACCAAAAAGAGTTCAATTAATTGTTCCTAGAGTAGATGATAAACCAAAATTTGTCTTAATTGAAGGTAGATATCAGGGTGGTTATGGTGTTCATTTTTTACCTAATTTATATTTACACGATAATAACGATAAATTAAACCATGACTATTTACCAGAAATTAAAAAGTTATATGTTCCTAGAAAGGTATTTGAAAATGAGTAGAAAAACTTGCTATATTACAACACCACTATATTATGCTTCGGGTAACTTACACATTGGACATTTATACACAACAACACTTGCTTGAGTTATTTCAAATTACAAAAAATTAAATAATTATGAAGTTATTTTATTGACTGGTTCAGATGAACATGGTCAAAAAATCCAACAAAAAGCTAAAGAAGCTAATTTAACTCCACAAGAATTTACTGATAAAGTTTCACAAACTTTTATGCAACTTTGAAAAGCTTACGGAATGGATGCTGATTTTCAAACTTGAAGAACATCAAACAAAAAACACGTACAAACAGTTCAAAAAGCTTTTAGTTACTTTGTAAATAAAGGGTTAATTTATAAATCTAAATACGAAGGTTTATACTCAATTAGCGATGAAGAGTTTTTAACTAAATCACAAGCTAATTTAGGTGAAGATGGAAATTATTATCACCCTAGTAGCGGTCATAAGTTAGAGTTTGTTTCTGAAGAAAGCTACTTTTTTAAAATTTCAGCTTTTAAAGAATGAATTTCTGAATATATTGAACAACATCCTAATTTTTTAGCTCCAGAAAAAACTATTAATGAGATTAAAAACAGTTTTTTAGATAATCTTTTAGATTTATCAGTAACAAGAACAAATATTGAATGAGGAATACCTGTAAAAGAAGATCCTACACATACTATTTACGTGTGATTAGATGCGCTTTTAAGTTATATTATTGCACTAGGATTTGATTTTGATGATTCAAGTGAAACATTCCAAAAGTTTTGAAATGAAGGTGATGAAATTATTCAACTTTTAGGAAAAGAAATTGCTAGATTTCACTTTATTTATTGACCAATTTTCCTTAAATCACTTGATTTAAGGCTTCCAAGTAAAATTCAAAGTCACGGATGAATAATAACACCAACTGGTAAAATGTCTAAATCTAAAGGTAATACAATTGACCCATATCAACTTTTAGAAAATTATCACCCAGAAATGATTAAGTACTTTTTTGCTTCACAAATTCCTTTAGGAGATGATGGTGTTTTTGAAGCCGAAAGATTAAAAAATACTATAAATGCTGATTTAATTAATAATTACGGAAATTTAGTATCTAGAACTTTAAAAATGATTTCCAACTCTTTTGATAGACCTTTGGTATACAAAAAAAGTTTAAATGATTTAGATATTGAAATTGAAAATAAGATTTTAGAATCTAAAGATCAATTTATCAGTTATTTTGATAAATTGGATTTAGCTAATGGTTTTGCTAGCGCTATTAAATTAAGTAGTTCACTTAATAAATATATAGATGAAACAAAACCTTGAACTCTTAAAGAAAATCTTGATGATTTAGAGCAAATTTTAGTAAGACTTTTAAATGGTATATATGCAGTTTCTACATATTTATCTGTTGTAATGCCCGACAAAATGAAAGAAGTTTCACAAGCTTTAAACATAGATTTTTCTATAAATTATTTAGAAAATTTCGCCAAATTTGATAACATTAAAACAGCAAAAACATTTATGTTTTTCGAGCGCATAAAATAGGAGCAAACAGTTATGATTTATACAAAAGCAACTAAATACAAAGTTAAAGATGAAAAAATGAAAGGTTTTGTTGATTACTTATACGTTTTTGTTAAAAAAGCAAGAATGGAAACACAAAACTTATCTTTCGAGTATGGTTTAAACGATCATGATGAAGTAGTTGTAATCCAAAGATGAAGCTCAATTCAAGACGAAATAGATTTCGCAAACAAACCAGAATTTAAAAAAGAGTTAGAAACTTTAGAAAAAATGGCCAAAGAAGTAACAACTCTTTATTCTTTTACCACTATAAAATAACGCTAAAGGCGTTATTTTATTTTTTTGTTTTCTTTTAAAAAATAACCTTTAATGATAAAATAAAACTATGAAAAATATTGTAGAAGTAAAAATTGAAATACAAAAAGATTCTCGTATTAAATATGAATACAACCGTAAAACAAAACAAATAGAAGTAGATAGAATTTTACGTGGTGATTTTAAATATCCATGCAACTATGGATTTATTCCAAATGCACTTGATTGAGATGGTGATGAGTTAGACGTTTTATTATATTCAAGCGAAACATTCATCCCTGGTGTTTCTTTAAACGCTAGAATAATTGGTGCAATGAAAATGATTGATGATGGTGAAACTGACACAAAATTAATTGCTGTTCATGCTGATGATTACCGTTTAGATTACATTCAAAACTTAGAAGATTTACCACTACCATTTTTAGATACAGTTAAAACATTCTTTAGTACATACAAAAACTGAAAACGTCCAGGAATTACAAAGGTTAGTGGTTTTGAAAATGTTGAATATGCACTAAAAGAATATGACGAGTGCGTTGAATTGATGCAAAAATACGGTGAAATGGATAAAAAAGAATTCATTAAATTAATGCAACAAAAGCACCCAGAAAAATACGAGATTTAATAATTTTAAATACTGTTATTGTTGATGCAATAGCAGTATTTTTTATTGTTTGAGAAAAAAATTAATAAGTTATTTAAGCTTAAATAATGAGCGTTTTTAAGAGATTATGTGATTTAACTAATACAGTGTTTTTACTTTTTAACCTATTTTATAGTGCTTTTAGTCATTTTCGTTTTTTGACTTTTTTGATATACTTAGAACAATTTAGGATTATTTTTAAGTTCAATAATTAATTATTGAAATCAAAGGAGAAAAAATGAATAAGAAAAACAAAGCCTTAACAGCAACGGCTATAAGTGCACTAGCTTTATCAGCTGGTGCTGGTGCTTTTCTATTTAATTTAAGCGAAAAATCTCAAGTTAAAGATGTAATAATATCTGATACTTCTAGATTTGAGTTTTTAAACCAAAAAATTAAACAAATATATGAAAAAATACAAGATCCGAATTTAACAGAAGAAGAGAAAATCAAATTATTAGAGTTAGCTAAAGAAGCACAAGAAATACTTGATAATTCAAACTCTACATACACTCAAGCGTATAATAAAGCACAAGAAATTGATTTTTATTTAAATTCTCTTGAATTGCAAAAAGGAATCGAGCAAAATAATGTTACTGAAATTTCTAAAGCTTTAGATGAGTTAGCTAATATGATTAACGATCCTAACATTAAAGAAGAATTTGAGAAGAATACACAAACAATAACTGATAAGTTAAAAGATCCAAATATTTCAACCAAAGAAAAAGATCAACTATATCAAGATTATATTAATGCTTTAGATGATGCACTAAACAATCAAAGTAATATTCAAAAACCTTTAGTGGATAATTTGAACAAAATTGACAATTTACTAAACCAAGACAATAATTTCTTAAGTGTTGAAGATAAAGCGGTTTTAAAAAATTATTTAAAAGAAGCTGAAGAAAAGTTAACTTCAACTTCTCTTTCAGCACAAGATGTGCAGGTTTTATCTAAAAACATTGAAGAAGTTTTTAATTTAATGCTCAACAAAAACACTTCATCTATTGAAGATATTAATGCCTTTAACAAAAAAATTGAACAAGCTATTGTCGAAATTTCTAATGCGCAATTACCACAAGAGCAAAAAGACAAATTATTATCTGAGATTACTCAAATCAAAGCTCAAGCAAACACTACAGAATCAGTTTTTGGTGTAAGTAAACAAAATGATATTAGTGTTTTAGATGAACAACTTAAAGGTGTTTTAAATCATTTAAGTGACGCTTTTTTAACTAAAGAAGAATTAATTGCAAAACTTAATAAAGTTTTTGATAGCAATGTTATTTTAAATAATGTTCCTTTAAATCAACAATACAAAAACTACATTAACGCCCAAAAACAAATGTTAAATGATTTGTTATCTTCAACTAACAAAGATGAAACTCAGATTAAAAATGCTTTATTAGATTTATTATTACAAACAACAAAAGATCAAATAACCGCAAAAGCTCTAGATCAAGCTATCGATCAAATGATTGATAAGGCAACTGAAGCAAAAAATACTAATTTAATAAACCGAAGTGATTTAGAAAATATCAAAAGCGATTTATCTTCCTTTGATGTTTCTTCATTAGAAGAAGCCTTTAAAGAAGTTCAGAAATTATTAGGTAACGACGCAATTGTTCTTCAAAGATCACAACAATTAAACACAAATATTGATCAATTACAAAAAGAGTTAGAAACAGTTTTAACTAATTCTATAAATCCAAATTTAACTTTAGCAAACTCAATCAAACAACAAATTGCTCAACTTAAAACTCAAAACAGATATTCTTTAAGTGTTTTAGAACAACAACAAAATAAATTTTTAGACGCTTCTAACGATTTAAAAGATTTAGAAAAACAAATCCTAAATGAATTAATTAACGAGGGTGATAATTTAGTTCAAAATTCTTATTTACCACAATCGCTTAAAGATAGAATTAATCAACTTAAAATCATTAGCAAACCATTAGCTAATTCTTTAAGTGGTTCAACTAGAAATCAATTAGTTCCTAGAATTGAACAATATAAAGAATTAATATCTCAAGCGTCTGTTTATAAAATTTATGACAAAGTTGAAAAACAAGCAAACGATCTTAAACAAAAAACAAGTGATTTACTTTCAAATAGCCCAAGAGAACAAGAGGCAGCAGTTTTAGTAGAAAAACAAATAGATCAGATATTAGATAATATCGAAGCTACTAAAAATAATCTAGCCATAAGTGATCAACAAAAAGAACAACAAATCCAACAAGCTAGTGATGCGCTTAATAATATTGATAGTAAGTTAGCGGATGTTAAAAATTTAAGCACTTTAGAGCAAAGTATATTAGATGAAATTAACTCTGATAAAGATCAAGATGAAAAAGCTATTTTAACAAGTCAAATCGAAAGAATAAAAAATATTATTCAAAATAACTCAAACGCATATGCACATTTAAATGAAGAATATGACTTTGAAGCAGTCGCAAAACAATTAAACGATTTATTCCAAGAATATCTAAAAGATAAAAATGAATTAATTAAACAAAGAACTTATAACTCAATACTAAGACACATTAACAACACTTTTGCTCCATTAAGATTTAACGGACAAAATACACCAATGCAACAATCATTTATTAATGAGTTAAACAAACTTCAAGAACACTTAAACGATCCAAATGTTTCTGATGAAATATTTGATGAATATCGTCAAAAAATGATTGATTTAGATTCTAGAGTAGAAAACGCTTATCTTTTTGAGGTTGCAGCCAATAACTTAAATAAAGCTATTGACGTGGCTCAAAGTTATACATACGGACAATACGAGCCAACAACAGCCATAAATCAAGCTAAAGCAACCGCGCAAAACGCGAGTGAAATTTTTGAAAAAGCCCAAGGTGGTGACTTTTTAAATGCTGAAGAATTTTTAGAAAAACAACAACAACTTGAAAATGAATTAGCGCAATTAAAATTAGCTCAAGCTCAATCACTTTTAAAATTTGCTGCAAGCAAATTAACACCATATTTATATACTGATACAAACTCAAATGCAGCTTTAAGTGAAATCATTAATGTGGTTAACTCTAACATTAACTCAGTAATTAATGATGCTTTTGAATTAGCTAATAATCCTCAAGCTAACATTGAAGAATTAAAAAGCTTTAGCGAAAAAGTCGAAAACACTTACAAATTAGCAAGTGTTTTAAATGGCGCGCTTTTAACATATCAATCTCAAGCTAATGACCCAAAATATGATTTAGTTTTTGAAAGATATAAAGATGTAATTTTGAGTAATTTACTTAATACCAATGACTCTTTAAGTGAAATAGGTGCTAAAATCAGAAATATCGATGCAGAAACATCTAAAATAACTCCACAAAAAAATGTTATTGATAATTTGATTTTAATTAAGCAAGTTTATCCAAATACATTTATTTCTAATAATTTAGAACAACAAAACTCTAACATTCAAGCACAAAGAGTATTTTATCGTCCTTATATTAGTGAATTAAATGCAAAAATTAGTGAATATCAAGAAACTTTTAGTGATAAAAATTTAAGCGTCCCTCAATTAATTGAACTAAATAACAATATCATTGATACAACACTAAAAGCCCAATCAACAAAAGAAGATTTAACTAATAAATGAAATAATTTAACCCAAGAAGTCGAAACAACATATCAAAACTATAGAGCTTTATCAACTCAATTATCATTTAATACTCCAATTATGGACAAGTATTATAATGAAGTTTATTTAAGTGCTAAAGAATCTTTAGAAACTACATTTGATGATTTAAACCAAATAAATACTGATTTAATAATTGCTTATTGAAAAGACAAATTTGACAATCAATACACAAAATTAAAATTAGATATTGAAATAGCTTACCCTGATAATAGCGACCCAATTTTTTCTGCAACTATAGCAGCTAAAACTGATTTATTAGAATCATTAGAATTTGTTAATAACTTAGTTCATCCAGAAAATATTACACCAAAATTAAGTGATGCAGAATTAAAAGAAAAAGAATCACAAATTAGTGCCTTATTTGTAAATAACCAAATTTCAGTTTTACAAAGTATTGAAGCTTATTCAAAACAAGCTTTAAAATTAATTCAAAAAATTAACGAATACAATAATAATCAAGATGAAAACGCAAATTCATTAGAAGCTTTAAGTGGCGCACTGCAAGCAAATAGACTTTCAAAAGTTGTGGTAAATAGCTCTTCAGATTTAGATGTTATAGCACAGATTCAAACATTAATTGATAATCTTAATGAAGCTTACAGAAATAACATAAGCTTTAATGATTATAAAAATGAATCCATTTTAAGTGTTAATGAACTTATTAAAAAATATGAAGCTCAAATAAACGAAGCAAACGTTAGCTCATATCCTTTAAACTTCAAAGAAGAACAAATTGATTATTTAACTAATTTATCTAATGAAATTGAATCTATTGAATATACTCAAAACACTCCACAAGAGATATTAGCAGCTAGAAATAAAGTAAAACAATTAATGGATCGTTATGATCAAATTGCAAATAATTTCTTAGTTATAGATGAATTGGCCCAACAAGTAAAATTAGTTACAGATACAGTTGGAGCTAAAGTAGAAAATGATAAAACCAATATTTTGTCAATGATCAATAACGATGTTTACAATTTAGTAAATAATCAAGATCAACCACAAAATTCAATTACAAATCAATACACAAATCCTAATTCAACACAAATTAGTCAATTTATTTCTGAGTTAAAATCACTTCAAAATATTTATTATTCAGCTGTTAAATACACACAATCATTTGAAAATTTACAAGCTGAATTTAATAAAATAGCTGCAAATAACGATTATCCAAATGGTCTGTTTTATGAATCTAGTGTCCAAAAACAAAAATTCCAAGACTACATTAGTGCATTTAACAAAAAAACTTTAAATATTGATGAAAATGGATTTATTTCAAACTTACCAACTTCACTGACATTAGACACAGCAAAAGCTATTAATGATCAAAGTATCGCTTTAATAAAAGAACAAATCACTCAATTAACTCAATACAATATAATCAACAATGAAGCTAGCGGGCTATACACTTGAGATGCTAAAAATGTAGCTGACTCAATTTTAAATTCAGTTTTAGTAATACCAAGTAATAATCAATGATCAAATGTAAGTGATATTCGTCAAATCATCAATACAATGAAAGCAAGTGTATCTAAGAAATTTAACTTGTTTACAAGTAGAAAAGAAGCTGTTGAAAATATAACAACTAAATTAAATTCACTTGATAATTCTTCAAATGTTTACTCTATTTTGAATCAAAAATATACACAAAAATACAACGAACTAAAAGAGCAAATTTTATCAGCTCAGAGTGAAATTTCAAATTCTTATCCAAATACACAACAAGAAAATCAATACATTATTGAAATTTCACAAATAATTAATGATTTAAATAGAATGGCAAACAATTTATTTAATGTTTATCCACTATACAAAAATATTGCCGAAGCTATTAATTTACAAAAGCAACAAATTGCTCAAGTGCAATTAAATCCAAATATTTCTGATTCTAATAATGTAATCAACCCACAAGCTTTAGCACAGTTGAATGCTATGATTGCTAATGTCGAAAAAGTTCAACAAGCTTATACAAAAGAAACAAACGAAGCGCAACTAAAATTAATTCAAACAAACATTTTGGCTTTAACTCAAAAAAGCAAAGTGGTTACTTTATATGCTGAATTATTTACAAAATTAACCAAAGATGTTCAACAAACCCCTCAAACAAGTGTTAATATTCAAACAAATAAATTTAATTTAGCTCAAAATCAATACACAAATTTAATTGCGCAACCGTTATTTAACATTTTGCAAGAGTTTATTACACAAGCTAACGATTCGGCTAATTTTGATGTTGAAAAATTAATTAATTTACAAACTAGATATTTAAATGGTGATGCGCCAAGTTCATTTAAAGTTGCGTTAGCTAACACAAACTTATTAATTAATTCAATTAATGAAGCTGTTCAATACTCTAACACAAAAGCTCAAAACGAAACAGTGGCTATGAATGATTTATACACTCAATTAGGAACTTTAAATTCTTTACAAGCATCAATTCTTTCTCAAGCTTACCAAGCGTTAGTTAATGTTAATAGAAATGAAATAAGCAAAACAAATGCAATTAATAGTATCTCAAACGATTTTAATGGTATTTTAGTTCGCCTTCAAAGACAAAAATACACAGAAGTGCAAAATCAATTGTCTATGGCTAGTGCTTTAAATTCATATTTAAATGCTAACTACCAAAGTAAAACAAAATCAGCTACCCCAGTTATTAGTTCATATGTAAGCGAGGCTATTGATAATCTAAAAGCTCTTAATATCAACACACCAATTAGCCAAATGAACGAACAAATAAATATTAGCTACCAAAAAATGAAACAGCAAATTGATGCTGTTTATGAATACGAAAAAGCTAATTTAAACGCGCAAATAGCTAATGTTCAAAAATATTTAGCTTTATATGGAAAAATGAGCGTTGACTCAATTGATTCTTCCCAAGCTAATGTTTTAAAACAGATGTTGAATATTTCAGAAGAGGCACTTAATTCGCTTTTAGAGTCTGTAAACAACACTTCTAATAATGCGCAATTACCTACAAATCAAGCGGAATTAACTAAGTTTTATGAACAAGATTATCAAATTTTTATCTTAAATAACCTTAAAACACCATTGCAAAATTTAACTTCTTCACTTGAATCTTTCAGAAACTCAACACTCTTAAGCGCAACAAATATTAAAAACGGATTTGAAAACTTTAATCAACAATTAAGTACAAATTCATTAATGGAAAATGGACAAGCTTCATTATTAATGATGATTGAAGCTATTTTATGAAACTCACAAGTTCAAAATAATGATTACTTACCACAAAATTATGAGCAAACTTTCACATTAATACGTAATTTTACAAGTAATTACGCAACTAATAAAGAGTCACTAAATTTTGATAACTTAAGTCAAAACTTTGATGATTACCAAACATTTATTTTAAATTTATACAAAGTATTTCCTTCATTACAAGAAATGATTTTTAACCAAAATGGCGGTCTTAAAAATACATATTCAACATATTTAAACAGCAGAAAAAACATTTCAACATTTTTAAATACAGTTGCTGGTCAAAATTATCGTTCAACAGATATAAATGAAAGTTCTCCTTTTTCAGAGTTTTTAAATTCATATAACACTCAAACAGCTACAGCCGAATCAGTTTATACACAAACTTTTGAGCAAATTTCACAAAACTCATCTATTTCAAGAAATTTATTAAACTTAAACATAGCTATAACATCCTTGTATAACTTTAAATTGTGATTACAGCAAATAGTTAATATTTCGCAAATTTTCAACTATTTAAACGAAAATCACGCAGATACACAAACACCAAATTACTTATATTCTGATATTAAAGAAGATGTTATTGCCGAAAAATTCATCGAAAGTTTTGAGGCTATAAAAAATTACAACGCTAACGAACAAGAAAGAGCTAAAATTCACAAAGTCTTAAATATTGCTGGTAAAAACTATAATTCTGTGCTAATTAATCCTAATCGTGGAAGTGTTGCTAACATTAGTGCGGAATTAGAGAATTTAGCTAATAACTTAAAAAACTTATTTAATGAATTTTCAATTTTAAATCAACCTAACTTTGTTTATAACTTAGAAAACATAAGAATTTACTTATATGCCTTTGGAGAAGTAGGAAGCGCAAATGAAAACGATTATCTTCAAGCGATTTTCCAAACTAATAGTAACTACAAAGCTGTTAAGTATAACATAGCATTTGAATATGTAAATCCTTTTAGTGTTTCTGCACCTACTCAATATGCATCGGTTTTTGGTGATTTACCAAACTTCATTTTTAATTACGACAATGTCCAAACTTACTTTAAAACAGTTCAATATCTTAAAGTAACAAAAGATAATTTACCTTTTTATGGTCGCGGAGATCGTCAGTATTTACCAAACGCTGAAATGTATAGCGTTTACAACCAAATAACAGATTTATATCCTCAAAGAGCTATATTTAAATATACTGAAGCAGGTTGAAGTCCTCAAACAGCAGTTACAAACTTATTTACTTCATTTGTTAATTACTCTAACAAAGGAACAAATAACTGATTCTTAACTGACTTTAGTAATGCAGCCGTAAATCAATCTACATCAACACAGGATTTTAACATTAAAATTAAACCTAAATTACCAGATGGAAAAATAACTCTTGATGGTGTAAATTACAGAATTTACAAAGACTGAACATTCTGATCAACAATTCAACCAGACAACCAAGGAACAATTGCGTGAATGCCTATAACAGTGGCTATTCCTTTAATTAGTGAAGATAATTCTAAAATTGGTTGAATAACATATATGTTCCAATTAACAACATATTTTGATTCTTCAAAACCAAATAACTTTACTACTTTTAATGTTGTAGCTAATCAAGCTGTTGTATCAAGCTTTTTAGGTAAAAACATTGATAAATCAGGTAATTTAGATCAAATTATTAAAGATAACGCTACATGAATTTTTGGTAATTCTTTATCTAACAAAAATGTTTATATTTGATTCAATAGTGACTACAAATACTACCCAGGAAGCTTCAACTTTAACTTCTGAACCACAGATACACAAAATCCTCAACAAACCACACAACAATATAAAGATAAATTTGAAGTATTTGACATCAATTTAAAACTTCACTCAGACATTCTTAATCAAAAGTAGAAATTAGGAGAAATTATGAATAAAAAATTAAAAACTACTCTTTATACCAGTAGTGCAATCTTAGGGGTTGCCACAGCCATTGGTGCGGGTTTTTTAACTTCATTAAAAGAAACTCGTAATGTATCCAATTTAACATACCAACAACAAATTTTTTATGATTATACTGATGTTATTTCTGAGTATAAAAATACTGATAAATTTAAAGATGTTGTCAATGCACAAGTGAGCGATTTAATCGAACAAGCTCATGATGAGGTTTTTAATCAAGATAGCACAAATGAGCAAAAACAAGAGGCTTTAGATAAGTTAAATGATCAAATATTACAAAATATAATTGATGCCATTTCTAATCCTCTAAGCGTAAAAGATTTAGAGTTTTTAGAAAAAATAGCCAATTCTCAAAGTGAAAGAATTAGAGAAATAACTTTAAAAGAAAATTTTACTAATTCAGCTTTAAACAAGTTAAATGCAACATTAGAATTAGCTAAAAATAATTCAAATGTTGATGTAAAAAAAGCTTTTGAGTCATTTGTTAGTGATTTAAATGAAACATTAAAAAAACAAAATCAAATAATTGTTGAATACAATCAAAAAGTTGCTGACAATAACACTTGAATAAAAGAGGTTAAATATCCGTTTTTAGCTACTGAAGTTCAAAAACAAAATCAAATTCTTAATAATTTATTGTGAGATGGACCTTTTAGAGAAAACTCTTTAGAAAATCAACAACTTTTAATCGAAAATTTAAAACAACAATATCAACAACAAGCTAAAGAATATGAGCAAAAACAAAAACTTATAGAAGATTTAATTAAACAAAATCAAAATGCGCTCCAAAACATAAATAATCCTGAATTAGAGCAAAAAATAAAAGATGCAATTTTTAAATATCCTGAATCAATTAATTCTTTAGCTGATGCTGATGAATTAATTGATGATTTACAACAAAATTTAACTCAATGAAGCGACTCACAAAAACCTTCTAATGAGTTAAAAGATTCTATTAACAGCTTTGTTAAAGACAATTTAAATAATTTAGATTTTTACAAAAAAAGCTTTGAAATGCTTGCTAATAATTTAGTCCAAGCTTCTAAAGAAACGGATAATTCAACTAAATTAGCGCAAATTAAAAGAGATTTAGTTGATGCTTATAATCAATATGAAAAACTAGAGAATAAAGTAAATGAATTAAATAGCAAAATTGACCAAGCGATTTTTAATTCTAATTTAGCGCCATCTGAAGCTAGTTTACTTAAAGATAAAATAAATCAAACTTCTGAATTAACAAACCCACAACAAATAAGTGATGTTCTTTCAAATGTTGAGCAAGAAATTAACCAAAAACTTAATTTATCTTCAAATAATTACCAATTATCAAAATTTATTGAAGATGATATTGAGTTTTTAAGAAATTCTGAACGTGTGACATCATTGGTTGTTTTAAATCTTGATAATATTGTTTTAGCTTTAGATAGAACAAATAATGACCCATCTTTAAGTGTTACAGAAAAAAACGTTTTATATGCTAATTATGAAGAAGCTGTAAGAAATGAATATAAAAAACAAGTAAATAATTTAAACCAAATTGCTACACAAAAAATTGAATATTTAGAATCGTTTTCTAATGAGAATGCTTCTGCACTTATTGATGCGTTAAAAGCAACTGTAAAAAATAATGCCATCTTAGCACAAGCTGATTCTTTAACAACTACAAATAAATTAAAAGAGTTAATTATTCAAGAAAATGAATTATTAAATAAAGCTGATAAATTAGAAATAACATTGAGTTTATATTCAAGAAATAGTAATTTAGTAGATTACTTAAATAACACTTTTAGTAATAATATTATCCCTTATGATTTTACTGTTGCTGAGCAAACTATATTAGCTAAAAGCAATCAGATAAAAGAACAAATTGATGAACTTAATTCATTAATTTATTCAGATAATTCTTTAAGTATTGAGCAAATTGAACAAAAGAAAAATCAAATTATTGAGCAACAAAATCACTTGTATGAATTAGCGCAACCATATATTAATGCCCAAAACACAATTAACTTAGCTAAAAATGCTTTAGATTCAGTAGATCAACTGCCACAATTAAAAAATGCTGTTAATAACGAATACAAAGCTCTTGAAGCTCAAATGAGCAAATTAGAAGATATTTTAGTGTCTGATGAGGCCACAAGTGAAGTTATTACTCAACAACAACAAAAAATAAAAGAAGCTATTGATAATCTTGAAAAAGCAAAATTAAAATACGCTGATCAAATTGATTTAGACATAACATTACAAAAAATTAATGAATTTTTCCCTGATGATAAAAATAATGAAAATGATTCAATAGCCGAAGAATCATTAAGACAAAAGTGAGCAACACTAAAAGAACAACTTTTAAATCCTTCAACTACACAAGATGTTAAAGATCAAATTAAACAAGATTTATTTGACATTAGACAAATTGTTGAAGCAGTTAAAAAAGATTATGATTTAGTGCAAAAGCTACAACAAATGATTTCTTTTGCTAATGGCGTAGAACATGGTAATTTAACTGATATACAATTAGAATCGTCACAAAAATTAATCGAACAAGTAAATGAGCAATTTAGTAACATTAATTCAGCGAATATCCCTAATTTACAAGTGTTTTTAAATTATCAATTTGAAATACAAGATCAAACAAATAATTTAGAATTAGCCGTATACAAAGACAGAATAGTAAAAAATAATAAAATTTTACAAAGTTTAAATATTAATGCTGAAGATTCTTCATATGCATATTTAAAAAGTGCATTTAGTTCTGTAAATGATTTTGCCACTGATTATTTAGGTCAATCAAACATACCTAGCGTAATTGACGCCTCAGAAAAAATTTCAGCATTAATACCGTTATTTAATACTTATTTACAAGCTTATGAGTTAGAAAAAGAACTTCAAAACAATAATTCAATAGAGTTATTAACACAGCTAAAAAATTTATTAGCTTCAAACCCAATTAACCCAAATAATTCAGTTAATGTTATTGACCAAACTAAAAATAACATTGAAAGTGGTTTATCAATATTAAAAAATAAAGTAATTTTAAAATCTTTAACCGAAGAATTAAAAACAATTTTAATAGTTCAAAAAAATCCAAATTATGATCCTTCTCAAGAAGCTACAGCTCAAGAATATTTAATTAATGAACCAGCTAAAGCTATATTCGCCAATCTTTTAAACCAAATTAACAACACTATCAATAAATTTGAAGGAATATATAATTTAAGTTTTGTTAATGAAGAATTAGTTTTAAATGCAATCAATGAAGCTAAACAAAAGTTACAAGAATATAGACAAACAAGATTACAAATCATTGAACAATATGAAAAATTAACACAATTAAATAATGATGAAATTAACAAAATAGATCAGTTAATTAGGGCTGAATCACAAAAAGTCGACACAAACGGAATCATTATTTATTCAAACTTTACTTATCAAAATTATGATAAAGTTGTTGCAGAATATAAAGCACAATTAGATACAAATCCAAGTACTATGGCAAATATGCAAGCTTATTTAGATAAGTTTGCTGCTGCTTTTAATAGAGATTTAACAATAAATTATGTTAAATATTTAAATGATTATGTCAATGGCAAGGGTGAATTTGCAGCTAATTCACAGACAAACCCACCTAAATTAACTCCTTTTGATCCA
Organism: Mycoplasmopsis ciconiae; assembly: GCF_036350065.1. Taxonomy (NCBI): domain Bacteria; kingdom Bacillati; phylum Mycoplasmatota; order Mycoplasmoidales; family Metamycoplasmataceae; genus Mycoplasmopsis; species Mycoplasmopsis ciconiae. The sequence continues at coordinate 95,892 of NZ_JAZDWZ010000001.1, forward strand.
ACTAAAAAACCTGATCAAGTGGTTCAGTCATCACAAAATACTTTAATTGAGTATTTACAAAATATTACCGATAACGCTAACTCAAGCGCTTCAATGTTAAAAAGCGCCAGAGAAGTTGCTTTTAATGCAATTAACTTAGCTTATGTTGAAAATAAAGTAACAAAACAATTAAATAAAATTGAAAGTAACCCAGAAAAAGAAACAGATTATCAATTATTGTATGATGCCTTAGTTCAAAATTTACCTGACCCACTTAGAAAATATTCAAATTTAATTGTTCAAGCAAATAATTTACAAACTCAATATGATAAATTAGTTTCTATTGAAGAATTAAGAGTTTCTAACTTTGAAATCATTGGGGAATCAGCTAATGATTCTTCAAATGCAAGCGGGCTTTATGCTGGTTATGAAAGCCGTTTAAATGATGCCAATTTAAATGATCCACAAGCGTTAGAAATTATTAAAAATTACTTATCAAACATTTATCAACAAAACAATTTAGCAACAACTAAAAATCAACTAGAAAATATTAGTCAAAATATCAACTCTTTAAAAACTAATATCGAAAAAGTTTCTGAATTGTCACAAAAAGTACATGATTCTTTAGAAATAATTTCTTCACAAACACCAGTTTACTTATACATTCAACCATTTATTTCAATGTTAAATGTTTTAATAGCCCAATCTCGAGAAGCTTATATTGACACAGGTGTTGGTTCAATTGATAAAATCAACAATTTAATTGAGCAGTTAGACTCAGTAAATCAAAAAACACAAATAGCTATTTCAATTTATCAAGAATTTACAAAAGCAGCAAAAATCAATGCCCAAAATAATTTAAATTATTATCAAAATAATGGTGTTGAAGGTTCAGTAAACAACGAAACTAATAATCAATTTTTAAATAATATTTTGTTAGTTGCTAAGGTTAAAAATACTGCTGAGATATTGAATGAATATTTATATTTAATCAACAAAGATTTAGGTCCAGATGCAGCAGATAGCGAATTAGTTGATTTTAACATGTATTTAAATAAAGCTATTGAGCTGTCAAATCAATATAACACATGAGCTTCTTCAGATTACGCAGGAGAGCAATTTGACGCTCAGTTGTTGTTAAATAAATTATGGGAATTTGTTGTAAATCCAAGAGTTGTTAGCGAAAACGCTACAATTGAACAAATTTACAATAACATTGATTTTAACTACAACAATCTTTCATCATCCTTAGAAACAATTATTCAATTAAACAACAAAAAGAATGAAACTAATCAAACTTTAATTAACTACACTAACCAAAAACTTTTTGCAAATGATGCACAAAAACAAGCATCCTTTATTGATCAACATAACACTTTATATCAAGTTTTAAATAACCGTGTAAGTAATATTAATAGCGATATTGTTAACTCTGAAAGTTTAAATAATTTACAATTACAAACTAATAAAATTAACGAATTAGACTTAATAACAGATTATTTAGTAAATTTAGACACTTTAGTAAATACAGCCAATACAATAATTAACTCAACAGCTGTTGACTCATCAAAAGTTAACTTAACTCAAGCTATACAAGAGTTAAAACAAATGATTACTTTTATAATTAACAAATATAATACTTATTCAAGTATTGAAGATATTGAAAATGATCAACAAAACTTAAATAATCAATTAGGTAAAGTTAATTTCTTTGTTGGTTTTGAAAATATAAAATCACAAATAACAAATAATTCAATTTTAAATTCACAACAAAAAGAACCGATTTTAGCGATATTAAATCATGTTAGTGATTTAGCTAACGAAGCTAACCCAAATTACCCACAAATAAATGAAAAATACCTACAAAACAGCACTCAAGCTATCGACCAAACAACTAAAGATAATGAATTTGTAAATACAAGTGTTTTACAAATTCTTAATGATTCTGTTAAACTTCAAGAGACTATTTTGGTAGCTTCACAGATTTTGGCGTTACAAGATTCTAATTATGATTCAGCTATTACTAAACAAAATTATTCAAATTTACAAAATAAAATAGAAGAAGCTAAAAATATATTAGTTCAACAACCTGTTAATTTTGAGATTAACGAAGAAGCTAAATTTAATTTATGAAATCAATTAAATTCTTTAATTATTGAAATTAGAGACTCTAAAAAAACAGAATTAAATAATTTATATGAATCTAATAAACAACTTTTAGAATATTTCACAAACCCACTTAACAATTTTAACGTTGAAGAAGTTAGATTATTAAGCTTTGCTGATGTGCAAAGTGGAAATTCACAAGCTGGACTAGCTTTAGGTCAATTAAAAAATGCGCTTGATCAAAGTTATGAAACTAATTCTGAAATAGCAAATATGATTTCAACATTTAACACATTCTTGAATTTAGCTAATGCAGCAAGAGAATTCCAAATTTTGAATTTATTTGCCTATAAAAAAGAGAAGCTTGCATCAGCTTTAGCTGAAGTTAATAATTACTTAACTCAATTTGACAACACTCAAATTTTATCTGGAGCAAATCTAAATAAAAATTCTGGAACATATAAAACTAATTTAGATAATTACAATTTATATGCAGCTAATTTATCATTACAAAACACAAGCGATGATATTAGCGATTATCAAAATGTAATTAATACTAGATATAATTTACCAATATCCACTTTAGAACAAAACAAAAATAACTTTGTCTCAAGTGTCCAAAGTTATATTAATAAATTCTTAAAAACAACCGCTAGTGAATTAGCTCAAGCAGGAAACGAAGATAATGAAGGATCAATTTTTGTTTTAAATAAATTTTTAAATCCATATTTAGATCAAAATAATAATTCAAGTGCTCAATTACAATTATTTAATAATATTTTAATGAATGATGCAATTGGTTTTTATGCAAATACTTATTCGTTGTTAATTTTAAATACACTAGCTAGATATAATGATTTAAAAAATAATTCAGATGCTATCAGTTTATCAACACTAGCAAGTCAAAATAACGAAATTATTATAGCTACAAATCAACTTTTAAGCCTTATTTACAGCGGAATTAAGTCTTTTGAAAATTCAAGAAGTAATTTAAATCAAATTATTAATCAAATCGCTATTAATGCATCAGATTCCTCTTTTAATTTAATAAAAGAACAATATTCAAATATTTACAATCAAATTTCAACTCAAAGTCAAAGTTTAAATAATTTAAATATTATTAATATGAGCGACAATCTTGCACAAAATCACTCTTATTTAGTTATTAAAAAACTTTTAGATGTGTCACAAAACACTTCTGATAATTCAACAATCACATTAAAACAATTTTATGAGTGACCTGAAAATAATAAAAACTTATTATTAAATTTCTTAAATATGGATATTAGCTCAATACCTAATCAAAGTGTAAGTGACTACCCAGGTTTAAGTTCACTTAAAAGATACCAATATGTTGTAACCAAGAAAACAACAACTAAAAAAGATTTAATTAGTAATCTTATTAAATTAGGCGAAAACACTAATGAAATTGATATAACAAATGCAGCTTCATTTTTAAATTTATTTAACGCATTTGCCTTTACACAAATAGGATTAGGAGAAAATAATACATTAGCATCTTCTCCATATAACTCAAATGAATTAAGAGTGATTATTAAAAAATTAAATGATAATTCTTGATATGAAAATGTTCCAGTTGACGTTAATAGCGATTTACAAAAAATCAAAATTAAAGTGAAATATTCATATACACCAACTAATTTACAAAACTTTAGTAACTTAACAGCATTAGAACAAGAAAGTGAAATTGTTTTATCTTTTGATAAAGATTTACATGTGCAAATTCCTTCTGGAACAAGTTCAATTTTCTATCAAACAAATGATCAAAACAAAAATCTATTTTCTAAAAATGCAAAAGTTGAAGTTTTAGATTTATTTAATGCTGGTTTAATAAGCGATTCTGAAACAACCCTAAGCGAGCAAAGAAAACAAGAAATTATTAAAACTATTTTCTCAGGATTTAAAAATAATGTTTTAGGTGCGGCAGATAGCGACACTAACGTTGGATATACATCGAGATTTGTGCAAAGTGTAAATCCAAATTCTCAATACTCATTAAGCATTTTAAACCAACTTTCATATACAGTTTCAGGGTATGTTACTGTTGGAGAGGATTGAGATAACACAATAACAAAAGTTTTTGGTGATAATAATAACCAAGAAATTCAAGTCTTAAGCATTGTTCCGGCTAAGTCTTCTTCATATGTTTTAATTAGTCAAGATATGGAATTAAACAACAACAGATACTTCTATGAAAATCCAAAAAATAATAATGGCTTTTCAACTGGACTATGATTCTTAAAAAATAATGGTAACTTAGCTAACACAATGCCTCAAGCGGTTATAAACTTGTATAAATTTAAATTTACAATTGAAAATGGTAAATTATATATGTATATAAGTTATTTTGAAACTCAAATGGCAACAAGAGTCAGAGATTCAGCCGCTAGCGGAGTAGATCAATATAGTCCTTTAGTATTTGCTAATGAATTGGCAAATAACATTAGCTCAATCTTACAAATAGATTCACAAAAAGGAACAATAATAAATACAACTAATACAAATAAACACATTTTCTTATTCAATGGTAACTCCCAAAGTAACGAAGATGGATTATTCTATCTAAGAGGTGGAGGAGTTCTTATTGATGAAAATAGTAACCAAACAAATGCAGATATATCTAAACAATATATTTCTGAGCAAGTTTTTGGGGCTAATGGAAAATGAGAAGTATTAAAATACACTTCAATCTTAAACTCAGGTATTGTTGATTTTAAATTCAAGTGAAAAAAATAATTCAAAAAAGACTGGAATAATCCAGTCTTTTTTAATTGGGTGACTAATAAGGTTTAATAACGACACGTTTTTTGCTTTCGAATTGATAGTCAATTGCATACAATTGCCCATCACAACAAGGAACAATAATTGCATTTTTAACATGTTTTTTACTTGCGTAATAAATCTTAACACGTTTACCATCGACAAACATATAAGCACCAGGATTAGAACTATAAGCTCTGATTTTACCAAAATTCTCCAAAACACTTTTGGTATGATCAATTAAAGCTTCTTCTTTTTTTAGTTTTGGACTAAGTGTAACGAGTGTTGGATCTTGTTTTATAGCATTTTTTTGTAAATGCTCAAAATTATTTAACCACTTTGTAATGTGATTGGTGGCTAATTTAGACATTTTAACAAATAATCTATCACTTGTGTCGTATTCATCTATTTCCAATTGTGCACTAGCTAAAATATCACCAGCATCCATGTCTTTTGTCATATAAATTAAATTTATACCAGTTTTTTTGTCATTATTAAGTAGTGAATATTGAATTGGTGCGGCGCCACGATACTTAGGTAATAAGCTACCGTGGATGTTAATTGATGCTATTTTTGGTAAATTTAATATTTTTTCAGGGATGTACTGACCAAATGCACAAGTTAAAAATATATCAAAATCAATTTCCTTGAGTTCTTCATAAATATTAGATATTTTTTCAGGTTGAAAAAGTTTAATATTATATTTTTGAGCTAAAAGTTTAACTGGAGTAGGTATTAACTTATATCCCCTGTTTGCAGGTTTATCAGGCTGACTAATTATAGCCACAACATTAAAATGATTAATGATTTCTTCGAAAACTTCGACACTAAATTCAGGTGTTCCTGCTAAGACTATTTTCATTTATCTCCTTTTGAATTCAAAATAATTAGGCATTAATTTTTTTATTTTATTAATCATCTTCTCTAATTTTAACGAATCTATTTTATTATTTGTGTATTTGCTTGTGATTTCTTCTAGACTATAGTCACTAGCTATAGCTGTTAAAAGATTTTTTTCATATCTATATTCAAAAAGTTCATATAAAAATGTTTCTCTGAATCAATTATTTGGTTTTTCTAAACCAAAATCATCTATAAATAACACATCAACATTAAATAATTTATTTTTAAAATCATTTAATGTAGTTTCTTTAGAGTTAAAAATATTATTTGTTATATATTCGAATAAATTATTAATATTTAAGTAAGCAACTTTTATGTCTTTTTTAGCAAGTTCATTAGCAAAATTACTTAAAACAAAACTTTTACCAAAAAAAGGATAAGCCTTTAAATAAAAACCTCTTAAATTTTTTAAATCATCCTTGTTTTTAATTTTAGTTATTAAATCTCTAAACGATTCAAAATCAGGATTGTCAACATATTTTTTTATTCTTTTTCCTAAAGTATCACTAACTGAAGATATATCATTAAAAACTAAATTTTGTTTGATTTTTAGTTGCGCACCGTATTTATTTTTAGCAATATAGTCAACAAAGTAAAGTTTGTTATTTTCTCTTATTATTTTTGTTCAGTATGTTTCTTTATCTTTGTTTTTAAGTCTTTGGTTCATTTTAAGTAATTCAGTTGAATAAGTTAAAATTTCGTCATCTTTTAAATCATAGTTATGAATAATCAGAGGTATATTTTCAAAAGTCTTCAAAAATGATAATACACTCTCTAAAGAGAGAGTGTCGTCATTATTTATCATTTTGTTAAATTCTAAAAATTCATCATTTTTATGCATTTTTAGCTTTGGTTCCTTCGTAATAAAAACCTCTTAAAAGACTTTTTTCTTCATAAGCGTTTGAAAGAGACATAGCTTTAAAATAATAATCTAAAAAGCTTTCAGCTTCAGAGAAAGTTACAAAACTCATTTCAATAAGTTGAGTAATTAATTTTTCAGATAATTTGAATGAAAAATTAGATTTATTTTTTAAATGTGTGTATAAAAATACCAAATTTAAAATTTGTTCATCTTTTATTTTTAACAATAAAGTTTGAATTTTTTGAGATTCTTCAATTTTTATCTCTGTGTTTTTGCTAATTTGTGCATAAAATTCAAAATTATCTAATTTAAAGATCGCTTCGTATAAATTAGTATATTTGATGTTATTCATTTTCAGAGGTTGTGAGATATTTAATTGAGGTAAATTGTCAATTTGAATTTTAGCTGATTGCATATTTAAAGAACTTTGTTGAAGATTGTTTGTGTAGTTTATTTGTTCTTGTAAATCCTTAGAAGGATTGCCAAAATATTCAAAAAATGTTGTTGAAATTTCTTCGTATGAATTTTTGTTTCTTTCAATTTGTTTATTATTGTTAGCCATTAAAAGCTCAAAATTTCACTGTCCTAATTTATTTTTTAAAAGATCACTAATATATTTGTTTTTTGTAATTGCGTATTGATCAAGAGGTTTTAATAAGTAAAAAACTGTTCTGTGATTTTGATCATCAACAAAAGTCTCAATTAAACCAGCGGCTTCTAAAGCGACTCTAGCCTCGTTAATTTGCGCATAATTTTGGTTAATAAAAGTTGCTAAATTATTAAAATCAAAATTTGATGTATATGAATTTGATTCTGCAACCAAATCTCATAAATACTCATATAAAATTATTGAGTTTGGATTTAAAAAAGGAGTATAAAATTTTCTTAAATTTTTAAAATCTTCACTATTAACTTTGTATTCTTTTTCAATTTTAAAGAATGGATAAACTAGTGTGTTAGAGTTCATAAAATATCTCCTTTTTTGTTTATGTATATTAATTTTAAATGGCTCATTTGAATTCTTCAACAATTTTTTGAATATCTTGAATGTTTAAGCGTTTTTCCAAAGGGATATTCACAATTGGGACATTATTAAAAAGCTGATTTTTGCTAAAAAAATCGTCATTTTTTGCATCTATTGCCTTAATTGTTAAGTTATCCACATTTCTTTTTTGAAGAAATTCGCGCCTTTTTTGATCACTTATTTGCATATTGAAAATAACTGAAAAAAATATTGAAAAATCAAAAAATATGTTATTAAGAATCGGTATTTCAACAAAGTCATACTTATTTTCTTGAAGGTGTTTATACAAGTAAGAATACGTAAGGCTTTGTAGATAAGTTAAATACGATGAATCTTCGATAATTTTTGCTTTTATAAAGTGTTTATTAATTATATTATTAGAGTAAGCTTCCTCACCAAATTTTTCCATAATTTGCTTTTTAATGTGAGAATTTTGCACATATAATTCATTGACAAAGTCGTCGCATATTAAAACTTTGTAATTTAATTTTTTTAAGTAGGAAACAAAATAACTTTTACCTGAAGCCATTCTACCTGTTATTGCTATTGACATAATCTTTAATCTTCTTTATTATTCTATTTAATTGTAATTTCTCAAGTGTTTGGAAATTAGGTTGTAGATTTAGCTGATATGTTTGTAAATTTGTACTTAAATTTGGTACATTTTTTTCTAATAAAGCTAATTTTTTGCATAAAAAAGCATTTTCTTTATCATTTGCTAATTTAGTTTTAAGAGCTGGAGTTAATTTATCTAAATTTTGGTAAATGTTTTCTAAATTTTTATATTCGGCTAATAATTTAATCGCTGTCTTTTCTCCAACGCCTTTAACTCCACTTAAATTATCACTTGTATCACCAAAAAGACCTTTAAAATCAGGGATTTGATCCGGTTGCATTTGATATTTATCAAAAAAGTTATCAATATTGGTAAAAACAAAATCGTTTATTTTTGTGTCTTTTAGAATTATTTGAGTATTAGGTTGTACAAGTTGTAACAAATCTTTATCTTTTGAATAAATAAATTTATCGGCTTCAATATTTGAATTAAGTGTTGCAATTAAGTCATCAGCTTCGTATGACACTATTTCTGAGTGTTTAATGTTTAACTCGTCTAAAATTTGCTTAGTGTTTTTGAATTGATCAAAAATAATTTCAGGTGCTTTAGATCTACCTGCTTTATAATCTTGAATCTGCTGATGTCTAAAAGTTTTGCCAGGAGCGTCAAAAGCAATAAATAAATACTCTGGCCTTAAATAATCAATCAAATTAAATAACATATTAAAAAATTGATATGTTCCATTGGTTGTGACACCTTCTGAATTTTGCATTATATACGAATTATATGGATTATAAGTGGCATAAAAACTTTGAAACATTAAAAAATTACCATCTATCAATAACATTCTCTTCATTATTTAACTCCTTTATTTGACTTACTCAATATAGACCTTGTTTAGTCTTTTTAATTAAAAAACGATATATTTTTTTATTTTGAACAGGGACTGACATTTCATAATCATTCAAACTCATGAATGAGTCAATAACTAAAGAACTATCCATTAAGTTTAAATACACCATTTGCTTGTTTTTTAAATTTTTGAAATTAACAACTTCAGCTACAACATACATATTTTCATTAACAACGTTAACTAATCTTTTTTGAGACACTTCAAAATTTTTGGTTGCAAATGTATTGTATAAATTACCTAAGTATTCCATTTCACATTTTTGTTCAAACTCTAAATTAACTTCTTTTAGTTTTGTGTTTTTATTTTTAAAATCATGCTCATTGGCAATTCGGTTAATGAAGTTAAATTTTTCGTAATCATCATCAATTTTATCAATGAGTTTTTTGTAAAGTTCGTATATTTGTGAAGCTTCTATAAAAACATAAATAACGCTTTCAATATTGCTAAAGTTTCTAAAAACATTAGCATAAGCTAAAGATTGTAAAGCTTTATCACCTATTCCACAACTTCTTAATCTTAAATAAGTTGAGTATAAATCACTAAAAATACCATTACTAATTCTTTCTTTAATAATTTTATTTACGACCGCTTCACCAATTCCTTTAATAGTTTTAAAAGATAAATAAATAGAATCATTTACAATCTTAGCTTCTAAACTACTTTTGTTAATCTCTGGTGAAAAAACACTGATGTTTTGTTTTTTAGCTTCGTTTACGTATTTGTTAATTGTTGCGTGAGCACCTTGGGCGTTAGTAATAAGCGCTTTAAAAAAAGCTAAAGGGAATCTCGCTTTATAATAAGCCATTTTAAAAGTTAAAAAAGCGTATGCTACAGCGTGAGATTTATTAAAACCATAATCAGCAAATTTTTCAATATTCGAATAAACTTCTTCTAAAACATTTTCGGGAATATTGTTTTTTATTCCGTTACTAAAAAAAGTTTGTTTATATTTATGCATTAAATCAGCGTCTTTTTTTGAGATTGCTCTTCTTAGCAAATCAGCCTGTGCATAAGACATATTTGCTAATTTTTGAGCTATAAGCATTATTTGTTCTTGGTAAACGATTATCCCGTTTGTGTTTTTAACTATTTCATCATATTGAGGCCAGATTTTTTTGATTAATTTTTTTCCACTTTTAATTTGGCTGTACAAATCAATATATTGCATAGGACCTGGTCTAAAAAGCGAAATAATTGCGTAAAGATCATCAAAGTGATCAATTTTAACCTTGTTGATAGTCCTTTGCATTCCTTCGCTTTCTAATTGGAAAATACCTTCGCTGTTGTTATCGTTTAAAAACATAAGTGTTCTAAAGTCATTTAAAATATTTTGATCTTTTTTATAAAGGTTTTCGAAAATGAAATCATCTTTTAAATTTCTTTCGATATTTTTAATTATTGTTAATGTTTTTAAACCTAAAAAGTCTATTTTTAACAATCCAAAACTCTCTAAATATTCTAAAGGTAATTGAATTTGATTTAAAAGTGTTTGGTTATATGAAACAGGCGCGACGTTGGTGATTTTTTGATCACAAATTATGATTCCAGCTGGATGAATTCCTTCTTGTCTAGGTAATCCTTCAATTTGTGAAGCGTATTCGTGTAATTCTGGAAATTTTAAAATTAACTTCTGGTAAACTTTATTTTTTTGATTTGCTTGTTCAAGTGTTTCGTTTATTTCGATACTTTTACTTATAGCATCAACATCCCTAAGAGGAATATTTAAAATTCTCCCCATGTCCCTAATAGCCATTTTTGCACCAATGCTTTGGAAGGTCGAAATATAGCAAACATTTTCATTATTATACTTGTTTGCAATGTAATTGGCAATTTCATCCCTTCTATCATCTTGAATATCAATGTCTATATCTGGCATAGTTATACGATCAGGGTTTAAAAATCTTTCAAAAAGTAAATCGAATCTTAAAGGGTTAATTTTAGTAATTCCAAGTAAAAAACACACTAGCGAACCACTAGCACTTCCTCTTCCTGGACCAACACTAATATCATTTTTGTTGGCAAAGTCAATGATATCGGCAATAACTAAAAAATAGTTGCTAAACTTCATTTTTCTAATAACATCTAACTCATAATCTACTCTATCATAAACCTGTGCAAATTCTTCATCGCTAAAAAGATCTCTTTTGAGTTTTATTCTTTCATAAACTCATTCTTGTAAAATAAAATCTGGATTTGAATCATAATCATTATTCAAAGCGGCTAACTTTAAATATGGATCTTTATATTGAATATTAATTGAATCTACAAGTGTGTTTATATTTTCTAAAACGCTTGCGTCAACGCCATAAAAGTCATTTTCATCAAAATAATCACCACTTTGAAAAACACTATTAGATTCAGGGTTTTTTCAACTAATTAGTTTACTTAAAATATCTTTTTGCGCAGAAAAAAGAAATTGTTTAGTAGGTGCATAAACAACATTTTTTAAATTATAAGGATTGATTTTTGAGTTAAAGTAGAAGTTTTGGATTACAGGTACTTCAATATTTTGTGCCTCAAAACCTAAATTATAGTGGTCTATAACTATTAAATCTTCATTGTCTAGTAAATGTGAATCAACATAAGAGTTTTTAGAAATTAAGTAAGCGATATTGTTTAATAAAATATAGCCTTTTTTATTTTTGGCCAAAACAATAACTCTAGCTTTTTGATCAACTAAAACATCCATACCTATGATTGCTTTTATATTGTATTTGTTGGCTAAATCTAAAAATTTACCCATCCCAAACATATTATCTCTATCAGTTAAAACAAGTGTTTTAATATTATTTTTGTGAGCTAAGTCAAATCACTCTTGCATTCTAATCATTGAATTTAAAAAAGAATATTCGCTATTGGTGTGTAAATAAGTGTATTTCATATTATTATTTTAAAGCAAAGAATATTAAACCTTTTAATATTTATTAAATATTAAATGCTATTAAAAAATATGCAATTTTATTGCATATTTGTTTTTACAAAAATATATCCATGATAAGGTCTGGTAATAGGTTGTTGCGATTGTGGTGTGTATGACAATCTAGCTAAATAAAAATCAATAAAGTTTTCTAAAGAAAAATTAAATAATAAGTCAGTTTTTATATTCCCGTCTGTATCAGTAAAAGATGCTAATTTTTCTTGTGCTTGCTCTTCTGTTAAAGTTGAATTTGGTACTTCTTTTTTATTAATATTTAAATTAATTTTTAATTTATCATCTTCAAAAGTGGAGCTAACAGAATTTAAATTAAACTCAGAGAGTGGGTTAGCTGTATTTGTGACATCCACACCAAAAAGACCTGAAGAAAAAATTTGAGTAGCTTTTTGGTTGTTTATTGCGTTGATAAAATCAACAACATTAGTTCTTTTGTTTACATCTAAAAAACTAATTTGTTTATCATTAATTTTAATGTTAAATGCTTCTTGCATTAACAATAAAGATATCGTTTGAGGATCATCATTTTGCTCTACCCCATACTGTTTTAATCTTTCTAATATTTGTTGGTCAATATCATCTTCATCTAAATCATCGTCTAACGCTTCAAACATTTTAGTTTCAGGGTTTGCTGGAATTAAATAACCATTAGAAAATACTTTTGATTTACTAGTATCTAGATAATCATTAAAGATTAAATTATATACAGATGCAGAACCTAAAGCTTCTGGATTTAAACCGTTAATAGCAGGTGCATACATTTGAAAATTAAAGCTATCACTAGAAAAAATTAATGCTTCTTTAGTGTTGATAATAGGATTTATGTATTGTTTAAAAATTAAATCCACACCATTTAATAGAGTTCTAAAATTATAGAAAGCTATTTGCTCATCCATATTTATTTCAAATTGACTCATTTCCTCTATAAATAAGCTTAATTTTTCAATCGGAGAATACTTAAGTAAACTCAATTTATCTAAATTTTGTTTTTGAGTGAAATTAGAAATATAAATTGATAAATCAATCATTTTTACATATAAAGATATTCAATTTTGAGTTCATAATGAAATAATTCCGTCGGCCACTTGTTTAAAAGCTTGAGAATTTTTATAGTTTTCTCTTTGAGACATTGCTATTATATCAGCGGCTAAATTTTTAAGCGAATATAAAATGTCATCTTTGTTTTTTGAGGAACCAACCTCAGAATATTTATTGAAAATGTTAGATAAATATTCAATTTCTTCCTCAGGAAATAAAGGAGATTTTTGTTCTTCTGGTAGTTGTTTAATTTCATCATTTATGCTTTTTATGTGTTCAATTTGTAATTTTAATCAACTAAGTGAATAAACAATTATACTTTTGGCTAATCAAGCATCTGAATTTTGAACAAATTTAGCAATGGAATTAGCTAAATTAGCATATTTTTCATTATCTTTAGGGAACTCTAATGATGCTAAGTTACCTAAATAATTACTAGATTTTTGATAATTATAAAAAGTGTTTTGTTGGCTTTGGGAAGTTATTTCAACGTCGTTAGCTTTTATGTTTTGTTCTTGATCTGGGTTAGGTTTTTTTGAATCTTCAGGATCATTATTTTTATCCTTTATTTGGCAAGAGGCACTCATTAAAAAAGTTGTTAGCGTTGAAAAAATAGATAAGCTTAATAGTGTTTTTTTTATTTTCATTTTACCTCTTTAACATTTATATATAAATATATAAATTAAAATTAATATTTAATAATTTAACCATTTTTTAAGCAATCTTTAAAAAATAAAATTATTTTCCATAAAGATTTTTGAATTATTAATTTAATTATTAAATAATCGCTCACTTATGTTAATTATTCACAAAATAGACTCAAAAAATCACTTAAAAATGCGCTTATTTTATTACTTTTTTTGGAAATTCAAAATAAAAAAGTGATTTTTTGCTTATTTTGATATAATTGCAAAGAGGTATAGAATGGAAAAAATTTACAACCACAAACAAGTTGAAGCTAACACGGAATTAAAATGAAGACAAAAAGGATATTTTTCTAAACACGACACTAGAAAGAAACCTTTTTCGATATTATTACCTCCTCCTAACGTAACTGGAAAATTACACTTAGGGCACGCTTTGGATAATTTAATTCAAGATACAGTAATTAGGTATAAAAAATTACAAGATTACGATGTTTTTTGAATTTCAGGAATGGATCACGCTGGTATTGCCACTCAAGCTAAAGTTGAGCAAAACTTATATGAAGAATCAAAACTGACTAAACATGATTTAGGTAGGGAAAAATTCTTAGAAAAAGTTTGAGAATGAAAAGATAAATATGCTAATTTATTCAGAAAACAGTGGCAGTCATTGGGTTTAGCTTTAGATTACGAAAATGAAAGATTTACTTTGGATGAAAAAGCTAATGAAGCAGTCTTAAAAGTTTTTGTCGATTTATACAACAAAGGATTAATCTACAAAGGATCAAAAGCTATATATTGAGACCCTGTTTTACAAACGGCTTTATCTAATATCGAAGTTGAAAACAAAGACACAGATCAAAACATGTATTACATAAAATATCCAGTTAAAGATTCAAATGAATTTTTAATTGTGGCAACAGTCAGAACAGAAACGCTTTTAAGTGATGTAGCTTTGGTATATAACCCAAATGACCAAAGATATAAACATTTAAAAAACAAGGTTGCATTGCACCCTATTACCAAAAAAGAATTACCTATTATCGAAGATGAGTACGTAAGTGTTGATTTTGGTAGCGGTGTTATGAAACTTAGTGCGCACGCTGAAGCTGATATTGATATTATCAAAAAACAGAATTTGGAAATAATTGAGACAATTGACAAAAAAGGATACATTAATTATCCAAATTCTGAATTTGATAAATTAGAGCGCTTTGAAGCTAGAAAAGTAATAGCCAAATACTTAGAAGATAATAATTTTTTAGAAAAAGTTGTACCAAACACTTCTGCTGTTGGTTACTCTCAAAGAAGTGGTGCACCAGTAGAGATTTTGGTTACTGATCAGTGATTTGTAAAAATGGACAAATTTGCTTCAGATATTTTAAAACACTTAAACACAGAAGAAAAAGTTAAATTCTATCCAAAAAGATTTGAAAATATTTTGATTCAATGGATGGAAAATATTCATGATTGAACCATATCAAGACAATTATGATGAGGGCACAGAATTCCAGCCTGATATAAAGATGGACAAATGAAAGTTCAAATTGATTCACCTGGACAAGGATGGGTTCAAGATGAAGATGTTTTAGATACTTGGTTTTCAAGTGGAATTAGTCCTTTTGCTTTTTTAGGATGACCTCAAAGTCAAGAAATGTTAAAAAGATACTACCCTACAAATCTTTTAGTAACAGGTTATGATCTTATTTTCTTTTGAATTGCTCGTATGTATTTATTTGGTTTAGAGTTTATGAACCAAAAACCTTTTGATGATATTTTAATTCACGGATTAATTAGAGACGAACAAAATAGAAAAATGTCAAAAAGTTTAAATAATGGAATTGATCCTTTGGATGTTGTGGATGAATATGGTTCAGATGCCTTAAGATGATTTTTAATCACTAACACAACACCAGGAACAGACATTAGATTTAGTACAGAAAAAATTAAGGCAGCTTGAGCACTAAACAATAAGCTTTGAAATATTTGTAGATACATCAATGAAATGCCTGATCAAGAAAACAATACTTTAAGTGACGCTGACAAATGAATACACAATAAAGTTTATTTTTTAAGTAAAAATATTGAAGAAGCAATGAATAAATACGAATTTCCGATTATAGGAAATGAAATTTCTAAATTTATTTACAATGACTTAAGTGGTTGATATATTGAATTATTAAAAAACAATCCTTCTAAAAAACAAGCTTTAAAAGTACTTGATAATGTTTTAGTTTTATTACATCCGTTTTTACCTTTTATTACTGATAAAATTTATTCTCAAATTTTTGATAAAGAAATTTTAGAACAACGTTTTAAAGAATTACCTCATTACTCAGATGTTGATTATATTGATGATGTTATTGAAATTGTTACAATAATTAGAAAATATCGTGAGGATCAATCTTTATCTAAAAAAGACTTAATTGAATATTACTTAGATTTTGAACTACCATCAATTGCTTTAGAGTCTATTAACAAGTTAGGATATGCAGCAATTAAAGAAAACAAAGATGCTTTCTTTAATTTAAATAGAGGACATATGTTCATAAAAATGGATCAAAATTTAAAAGACGAAAACAAAAAACGTCTTTTAGAAAAAATTGATTCAATTAAATTTGAAATTAATCGTGCTCAAAATATGTTAAATAACCCTAGATTTGTTGAAAAGGCGCCAGCTCAAAAAGTTGAAGAAGAAAAAAATAAATTAGCTAAATATCAAGAAGAATTAGCTAAATATGAAAAGGAGCTAGAATGCAAATATTAAGTGGTAAAGAATTAGCTGCTAAAAATTTAGAAGAGTTAAAACAAGAAATAATTGATATGAAATTACCAAGAAAAATTAGATTATCAATTATTCAAGTAGGAGATAATGAAGCTTCTAATAAATATGTGGCAGCAAAATTAAAAAAAGCTGAAATGTTAGGGGTAGAAGCTAAATTACACAAATTCCCAGAACGTATATCTCAAGATAGATTACTTAAAAAAATGGATGATATTAATGAGTGAAGTGATGGTGTAATTGTGCAATTACCTTTACCTTCACACATTCCTACACAAGTTATCATGGATGCTATTCCTTATGATAAAGATATTGACGGATTAAGTAACAGAAATGAATTTGCTTTATACAATAGCTCTAGAAATGATGATAAATTTTTCGTGCCAGCAACTGCAAGAGCGGTTTTAGAATTGTTAGATCACTATAAAATAGATGTAGAAGGAAAACGTGTTGCTGTTATTGGTAGAAGTTATTTAGTTGGAAAACCAGTAGCACACATAATTAAAAGACGTGGTGCTAATGTCGCTACATACGATGAACATACTGGAATTAAAGGTGTTGAAAACGCTGATATAGTGATAGTGGCAGCAGGTGAAGCTAAATTAGTTAAAGCCAACAACGTAAAACAAGGTGCAGTTGTTATTGATGTGGGTACAAATTTAGACAGCAAACTAAACCAAGAATTATGCGGCGATGTTGATTTTGAAGATGTTAAAGATAAAGTTAGTGCTATTACACCAGTTCCAGGTGGAGTGGGACCTATGACTGTAGCTTGTTTAATGAAAAATTTAGTCGACGCCATTAGAGGTTAAAAGAAAAAAGTTAGTTTATTTGATAAACTAACTTTTTTATTATTATTCTTCATCATCATTTAAGTCAAAATCTTCATAATTTTCTAGATCTGACTTTCTTGGACGTGTATTTTTAATTTTTTTTGGCTTTTTGCCAAATTCTCTTTGTTCGTAAAAATTTGATTGTTGTTTTTTGGAATCTTTATTTTTTGTTTTACTCATATATATAATTATAAAATACCTATTTATTTTTTATTTGAAACTTTAGCGATTTTACTTGTGATATTTTTTGTTGTTAATAATGCTAAAAGCTCTATAAATTTGTTCTGAAAGCATAACTTTAAATAACTGATGAGGAAATGTCATTTTACTAAAATTAATTTTTTTAGCAAAAGCAAATTCATTTTCATTAACTCCATCACTGCCACCGATGACAAAAGTTATATTATCAACATTGAAAATATTACTAAATTCAACACTATCATACATCTTCCCTTGTAAGGAACACAAAAATGTAGGAGAATTTTTTGGAATTTTTTCTAAAATACTCTGTGTTTCTTTATTTTTTCTAGTTTCAATATTTTTATCTTTTACTTCTTTAACTTCAATGACGTTAATTTGTGCAAAAGCTCCTGTTTTTCTGATATATTCGTCAAAAAGAACTTTAAAATTCTTCTCTAATGTACCTACACTTATAATGTTAATTTTCATTTTTAGTTTGCAAATAGAATAAAAGCATTTGAATGTCAGCGGGATTTATTCCACTAATTCTTGAGGCTTGACCGATTGTTAAAGGTCTAACTTTATCTAGTTTTTGCTTAGCTTCTGTAGCGACATTAGGTACTGAGAAATAATCAATATCAGCTGGTATTTTGTGATTTTCTAATTTAGCCATTTTTTTAGCTTGAGCTTCTTGTTTTTTAATATAACCATCTAATCTAACTTTTGTCACCAATTCATTTTTAAAAGGGAAATTGCTTAAAATATCGTTTGCAGCATCAACTTCTGGTCTAGCTATTACCTTAAGTCAGCTGGTTCCGTTAACGATGTTATATTTTAAAGCAATAGGATCTTTGGTTGAGATATAAATATTAGATAACTCTTGAATTTTTTGATCTATTAAATTATATTTATCAACCACTTGTTTATAGTATTTTTCATCTAATAAACCAATTTCGTAACCGTGTTTAGCCAATCTTAAGTCTGGGTTATCGTTTCTTAATAATAATCTATATTCAGCTCTACTTGTGAGCATTCTATAAGGCTCTTTTGTACCTTTGGTTACTAAATCATCAACCAAAACACCAATGTAAGCTTCATCTCTTCGTAAAATTAATGGTTTTTGATTTTTGAATTTTAAAGCAGCGTTTATCCCTGCTATTAACCCTTGAGCAGCTGCTTCTTCATATCCGCTGGTTCCATTAATTTGTCCAGCTGTAAAAAGATTATGTATTTTTTTAGTTTCTAAAGAAGGGTATAAATCAAGCGGATCTAATGCATCATATTCGATAGCATAAGCTCATTTTTGAACTCTAGCGTTTTCTAAACCAGGTATTGTTTTAATCATTTTTTCTTGGACAGATATAGGCATTGATGTGCTTAAGCCGTTTATGTACATAATATCGCCCTCTAAAGTTTCGGGCTCAAAAAATATCTGATGACGTTCTTTTTCTTTAAAACGCATTATTTTATCTTCAACACTTGGGCAGTATCTAGGACCTATACCTTCAATAACGCCCGAATACATTCCTGAAAGATGTATGTTTTCCTCTAATAATTTGTGTGTTTGTGGTGTTGTATATGTTAAGTAACAAGAAATTTGTTCATTTAATTTCACATTAGAGTGATTAGAAAAAGTTAAATCAGTATCGTCAATAATTTCTTTTTCGACTTTTGAAAAGTCAATAGAATCAGTATAAATACGTGGAGGTGTCCCGGTTTTTAATCTTTGTAAATTAAAACCTAATTGTTTAAGTGACTCACTTAAAAGGTTAGTTGTTTTTTCTCCGTCTGGTCCGCTTGAGTGAACTTCTTGTCCTCTAATAATACGACTACTCATGTATGTTCCGGTAGTTACAACTAACATTTTAGTTTCTATTGTCTCAGTATTATTATTTACTTTTATACCTGTAACACAATTATTATCATCTACTAAGATAGTGTTAGCTTCGGCTTCGATTAGAGTTACATTATTTTCTTTTTCTAATGCTTGTTTGATTAATTTTGAGTATTTTTCTTTATCAATTTGAGCTCTAATAGCTCTAACCGCAGGACCTTTTGATTCGTTTAGCATTTTTATTTGAATCATGCTTAAATCAGCAAAATAACCTTGAACTCCTCCAAGGGCATCGATTTCTCTAGTTATAATTCCTTTAGCTGGTCCACCAATACTTGGGTTACATGGCATCATAGCTAATCTATTTAAATTAAAACTTACCAATGCTGTATTCAACCCCATACGAGCAAGGGCAAAAGTGGCCTCCACACCAGCGTGGCCTCCACCTACAACAATTGCATCAAATTTTCTATTTTCTAACATGTATTAAATTTTATAAAATTATTAAATTTTTCTTTTATTTTTTTAAAATAATATTGTGCCTTAAAATTATCAAAAAGGAGAAAAAAGCATGACTTTGAAGCAAAAATTAAACAAAATCAAACAAATCATCAAAGAAAATGAATCAGCATTAATAAATGCCCTAAAACAGGATTTAAACAAAAGTGAATATGAAACATATTTAAGTGAATTAATACCTGTTTATCAAGAAATAAATTACTTTATTCGTAAATCAAGAAAAATCAAAAGGTTCATACCGCAAAATAAATTATGAAGCTTACTGATAGGTCAAGAAGGTTATATTTACAAGCCGCATGGTAAAGTATTAATTTTTAATTCTTGAAATTATCCTGTTAATTTACTTTTTATCCCCTTGATTGGGGCTTTAAGCGCTGATAACGAAATATTTGTAAAAATTCATCCCTTTACTAAAAGCACTAAAATTGTTCTTGAAGACTTAATTCAAAAAATAAATGCTTTTATTCCACAAGTTAAATTAGAAGATTCTATAAGCGTTGAAAAATCTTTAGAAAAAGAGTGAGATTTTATTTTCTTTACCGGTGGTCATGCATTAGCGGAATTAATTAAAGAATATTCTACAATTCACCAAATACCAATATGCCTTGAATTAGGTGGAAAAAGTCCAGCGATAATTTTTGAGGATGCTAATTTAAAAAACGCTGCTAAACAGCTTATTTTTGGTAAATTATTAAATAGTGGTCAAACATGTGTAGCTCCAGATTATATTTTAGTGCACGAGTCTGTTAAAGAACAATTAAAAGAAAATTTAAAAACAGAGTTATTAAAATTAACCAAAAACAATTTTTTAAATGATGTTAATTTTCCAAAGATAATCAACATTAACAATTTCTCTAAAATTCATACAATTTTAGAAGAAGTTAATGTTAATCCTTTTTCAAATGCAACAACTTGTAAAATAGAACCAATTATTGTCGAGGAATCCAAAGAGCATAAACAAATTTGAAATGAAGAGATTTTTGCGCCGATTTTTCTATTGAAATCATTTAATAAAAAAAGCGAAATTCTAGACACATACAATTTAAACCCTAATCCGCTTATTGCTTATGTTTTTACCAAAAATAGACAAAATATTGATTTTGTTATTGAAAATATTGATTATGGTAATTTAATGGTCAATAAAACTATTGACATAATCAGTAATAATCGTTTGAGTTTTGGAGGATATAAAAATAGTGGAGTAAATCGCTATCGTGGTTGAAGTAGTTTTGAACTTTTTTCACACAAAAGCGCATATTTAAATAAAAGATTCGACTTTTTAGCCTATATCAAAAGACATCCTTACACTAACAAAAAACTTAATATCCTTAAGAAAATATTGAATTTTTACCGTTAATTCACTTAGTAAATAATCACAAAACATTAAAAAAATCATAATTGTAAAATTATGATTTTTTATTAATTTATTTATTAACTTATTTAAGTTTAAACAACTTTAATTAACTCTTCTTTTGAAAAATGTTTTCCTTCTAAATTATTTCTTTCAACATGAATAATTTCAATTTTCTCGTTTGCACGAGTGTGAATACCATGTTTTTGACCTCTTCTAAATCCTTTGATCATACCTTCTAAATCTGGTAAATTATTAGCTTGAGCTATAATTTCAGAATTTGATATTAATCTTGCTTTGTATTTATACATAAAGCCTCCAAAATAATTTTATCTACACTTATATTTTACCAATCTTTAGCTTAGTATCAGGATAGTGGTACGTACTTTTCCATAAAAAGGAGCATTTTTAAATCATTTTTTGATTGTTAAATACTTTTGTATTTAACTCTTAAAAATTCAGATCACTTTGGAGGCTAATCTTTATAATATGTATATGAAAAAATCAAAATTAATTTTATTTATTGGCACTTTAGTTTTTGTTCCTTTATTTATATTGGCTCTTATTTTTGGTAGTTTGAAATTGTATAACTTTTTAAGTTTGCAAACCCAAAATCAAGTTTATAAAAATCAAAAAAGGCACAACTTAAATGATATTAGTGTTTCTTCTAATTTAGACAATTATAATTTCAATTTTTCAAATCTTAAAATTGATGCTTTTAAAAACGCAGCTTATGATTTTTTAGATCCACAACTAAAGAAAGATTTGAACGATGACTTTAATAAATTTAATGA
The DNA here is from genome assembly GCF_036350065.1 of Mycoplasmopsis ciconiae. NCBI lineage: Bacteria > Bacillati > Mycoplasmatota > Mycoplasmoidales > Metamycoplasmataceae > Mycoplasmopsis > Mycoplasmopsis ciconiae. The sequence continues at coordinate 117,923 of NZ_JAZDWZ010000001.1, forward strand.
TGATTTTAAACTTTCTATTCAAAAAAGTATATTTACAGACAAAAAAATATATGTCTTAGAATATGTTGATCCATATACAAATTTAAAATTTAGAGATTTTTCTTACTATATTAACGAAGAAAAAGATGATATTCGCTTTTTCTTAGATAAAAATGGATTAAAACTTTTAGCTTTTTATTTTAAAAAATCTATTCCTTTTTCTAATGAGATAAATGATTTGGGTAGTGTTAATATTAATGATTTTGACATAATTCAAATTAACTCTCGTGGTTTATATATTCAAAATAATTCATCGATTTACTTAAATGCATATGATTTAATTGAAAAAGGAATTTCATTAGAAGATAAAGTAAAATTTTTAATCCCAACGTTATTTCATGAATATTTTCACCATTTTGCTAAATTTTATTTAAAAACACCCACATTAAAACAAAATCAAAAAAATAATTATGTTGGTGTAACATCAACAATAAACGATGAAGACGAGGGACACAATCACCAAAAATTTAATTACTGAAACAAACATTTTTATGACAATTTTGTCAATATTTTAAATTTCACTCGCGATTCAAATGATGATCGTAAATATTTTTATTTAAATAATATTGACACAAAATATCAGTGATTTTTAAATGATCAAGTAGTTTCAAACGTAAATAATAAAATTTTTGATTTTTTAACTTTAAAAGATCTTTTTTATAATTCTAATATTATTGATCAAGATTCTTCTGAAGAATCCAAAAATGCTATAAATAAGGTAAATAATTATTTTGCGCTCAATAATGATAATGTTATTTTTGATGCTACTTTAAGTGAATTTAAAACTAGCTTGTCAACATTACAATATGTTTATGATCTAGATGAATTAATAGCAAGAGAAAATACAAAATCATCTTTTATTCCTTTTGCAAATAAAATAAACAAAAAAATATTTTTTAAAGAAGCTAAAGACGGATTGTACTATTATCTAGATTGATTTGGAATTTTTGTGTTTAGAGATGATAATCAGTTAGTTTCTAGAAGTTTTAATAATTATTTTGATGACTATTATAAAGTTTTCTTTGATGCTGTAGGTAAGTACAAACAGATATTTTACCCAATTCAAATAAGTGATAAAAGATTAAAATACCCAAATTATTTATTTATCAAGAGCGCTAATCCAACTGAACAATACCCTTTTTTATATTCGCAGTTTAATTTTTATAAGTTAAATTTAGATATGCTCGGTTATGGTAAAAATATTTCTAGCATAAGTGTAAAACATCCTGAATATCAATTTGTTAAGGCTAATGAAAAAGTTTTAATTGACATTAAAGACAATAATCAAAACTTTATTAAACTAAATGGTTTTTTAGATTATAATAATAAATATAAAGGTTTCGTATTTTTCTCTAAAAATCCCCAAAACCCTTATATTAAAGCCACATTCGATAAAAAATTGATATTTAGATTTAATTCAATAACCCACAATCCTTTAATTGAAAAAAGTATTAGCGATTTCAATTTATTCCCACAAAACATTTATACAAATAATGATATTTTTTATTCATATTCTACAAAAGATTTTATCAATCTGGATCTAGTAGATATCTCAAAATCTATATCTTATTGAGATGATATTAACAATGATGATGAAATTCAAGAAAATGAAATAATTTCCGATGTTAAAATCACTATAAATAATTTAATTGATTTAAACAGCAAAACAATTAATAAACTCGATGAAAAACATTATTATTCTTTAATTGAAAAAGATAATAATTTGTATTTTGAAAAAATTAATTCTTAAAATTGTCTAAATATCGTAGAAAGACAAAAATGAAAAACAGATTTACGTCGCTAAAAGTTAATGACGTAATTACCGTTCAAGCTTATAAATTTAATGGCCAACTTTATCGCCAATGAAATAAAGCCAAAGTTCTAGTTAATAGCGAAAAACATATTGTTTTACTTATGTATAAAACACATGTAAGCGAAAGAGATAATAAAAGTTGAACATATAGAGAGCATGTTTTATGATTTTTTAGTAAAAAAAGTTTATACAACGCCTTAATTCTTTTAAAGAAAAACGGTTTTTACACTTATATTAATTTAGCGAGCACACCCATTTATGAAGAGAACACACTAAAGTTCATTGATTATGACTTAGATGTTAAGTGTTATCCAGGTAAAGATTTAAAAATCGTAGACAGAGAAGAGTTTTACCACAATTCTAGAAGATTTAAATATCCTAAAACACTCGAAAAAAATGTTTTTTTCACACTTAAAAATTTATTGGAAATGTACAATAATTATCAATACTTTTTTAACCCTAAATTAATTAAATATTTCATGACTGAATTAGACAAAGATAAAGCATTTATTAATCCGTTAAACGGAAATAGACTGCTAGAGATTAATGAAGTGGTTAATTCATGTCTAATAAAACCATATCCTAAAAGAAAACCAAAACCAAGAAGAAACAAAGTTAATCAAAAATAAAAACAAAAACACGAATACATCTGTTTTTAAGATGTATTCGTGTTTTATTTTTGCTTTTTAGTTATATCCCATTGATAAACAACTTTAGAAAGAAAAACATAATCGGCTGTTTTATAATTTTTACCTTGGACAATTAAATCCAAAATATTTATATAATCTTGATATTTCTTATTAAGATCACTTATGATATTACTTAATTGCAATTGATTTGGTAATTCTAAAGAAAGATTTTCTCTAAAATTAAGCGCAAAATTATATAAAGCATTCGAATAATAATTCAAAAACATTTTGTATTGTTCAGTTACATCAATATAAGCATTTTTTTGCTCTTCACTTAAATTGGCAAAGTAGTTTTGTTTTTGTTTGATGATAATTTCGGCATTATTTAAATTAGATTTTATTTCGCTAAAAGAACGATTAAAATTACCCATTATCAAAAAGTATACACCATAAAATTGATTAACAAATTCTGCATCAGTGATTTCTTTTTGTTTTAATAATTCAGGCACTATTATTTCTTTTATTAATTGATTATTAGCTTGTAATAAAGCCGAATATCTTAAATAATCATCAGCAGCAACTTGAGTGTAAGCTTCCAAATTTCTTATACCTGGTGCAGAATTTTTAATAAAGTAATTCATAGAAAAAAGCAAATATTTAAGTTTTGGGTTGTTTTGTTTTTGAAGATCATCTCTTATTTGTTCGAATTTATCCAACAATTCTATTGTGTTTTGTTTAAAATCATAAGTTTGACACGAACTAACCATTAATGGCGCACTTGCAACAAAAAATCCACTAAAAGCAGCACATAAATATTTTTTAATACTGTTTTTCATAACTTTAATTTTATCAAAAAAAATATCGCATAGCGATATTGTTAAAACTAAGCTGTTGCATTAATATTAGAATCATTTTGTTCTTTTTTTGTATCAATACTTCTAGTGTATTTACAATTTGGGAATCCAGTACATGCGATAAATTTTTGACGTTTTTTGTTGTATCTTATGATTAATTGTTTTTGACACTCAGGACACAATTCATCCAATAACTCTTGTTTTAGGCTAGTTTGTTGCATTGTTTCTTTAGCTGTTTCAAGCGTAATTGTAAAACGATCTCAAAACTCTTGCATTACATTTTTATAATTTATTTTATTTTCAGAAATATCATCTAATTCTTGTTCGACTTTAGCGGTATATTCTTCGTTAATGATATCTTGGAATGAAGTAATTAATTTATCTAAAACATTTATACCAAATTCTGTAGGAACTAACTGAGAACCCTCATTTTTGACGTATAAACGATCCTTAATTATCTTAACTGTAGTAGCAAATGTCGAAGGGCGACCAACTTTAATATTGTCCAAAGCTTCAATTAAACTACCTTCTGTATATCTTGGTGCAGGTTTAGTTTGATGATCTGAAAAAACAAATTCTTCAACATCAACAACTTGCTCCAATGTGTAATTAGGATCTTTTAAATCTTGTTCTTTTTCGCTTTCAATAACATAATACCCATCAAATTTAACAGAGCTAAAACTGTTTTTAAAAACATATTCTCCATTTTTGTATGTATATGTTTTGTTAATTCTAATTGGTTGTGTGATGAGTGATTGCATTGTCACATTGTAAATAAGACGATAAATTTTAAATTCGTTATCAGTCATTTCAGGATATTTTGCCTTGGCTAAAATAGGAGTTAAATTAATGTCTGTAGGTCTTATAGCCTCATGCGCATCTTGATCTCCACTAATACCATTTATTTTAGTGGCTACATATTCTTTTCCTCATTTTTGTTCAATATATTTTTGAGCAGTATTAATAAAACTTTGACTCATTCTTGTGCTATCGGTTCTAGGATATGAAATTAATCCACCTTCTCCGTAACCTTCATAAAGTTTTTGGGCTGCTATTTGAGTTGAAATTGAGCTCAAAGGACTCCTTTTATATAAAACAGCTTGTTTAAAAGGCGTAACACTAGCAACTTTTCTTTCACTTATTTTTATATCTACAACTTTTAAATTTTTATTAGCGCTTTCAAAATATTTTTTAATATCTTCAATTTCATTTGGCAGAATTCAATCTTTTTTATCTGAAGGATTTTTTTCATTAATATAGTAAGCAGAAATTTCATTTTCTTTACTAATTAATGCATTCAAACGATAAAATTCTTCAGGAACGAAACTTTGGATTTCTCTTTCGCGATCTACAACTAATTTCAAAGCAATTGATTGTACTCTACCTGCACTAGGATTTGTAGGAGTGTTTTTCATTTTTTGTTTCATTAATTGGCTCAATCTAAATCCGATAATTCTATCAAGCATTCTACGAGACTTTTGAGCATTAACTAATGATTCATCAATTAAACCAGCCTTATCAATTGAGTTTAAAATTGCTTCCTTAGTTATTTCGTTGTATTTGATTCTTTTATATTTATCTTCAACTTTAAGATATTTGACTAAGTTATCACCAATAGCTTCCCCTTCACGATCAGGGTCAGTTGCTATATAAACTAATTCAGCTTGCGAAGCTAATTTCTTTAGTTTTTTAACCAATTCTCCCTTACCTCTTTCAAGAGAATATTGGGGTTCTCAATTTTCTAAATCTATTCCTAAACCATATTGACCAGAAGTTTTCAATTTAACAATATGACCTACACTAGATTCAACTATATAATCATTTCCTAAATACTTTTGAATAGCCTTAACTTTGTTTGGCGACTCAACTATAACGAGTTTTTGCATACTAATTAATTTACCACTTTTTTAAATAAAAATAAAAATAAAATTTCTAGCCAAATTCTTTATTTTTAAATATAAAAATAAAATAAAAAAATTCTAAAAAGCCCAATATTACTTAAAAATAGGAGTTTTAAATAACTAAATAAAAATACCTAATTTTTAAAATAAGTTTATAATAAAAAAGAGTATTTACTACTCCTTGGTTACTAATAAAAATCTGAGTAACCCTGAGTCCATAGGGAGGAAAAAATGGCAAAATACGAAATTATGATGATCGTTGACCCTAAAGCTGACGTTTCACTTGCTACAAACTTATTAACAGAAGTTTTTGGTGAAGGTGTTAAAAAAGCTGAAAAATTAGAGTTAAACGAATTAGCTTTTGAAATTAACAAATCAAAACACGCTCAATATGTTTTAGCAGAAGTTGAAGCTGCAAGTAACACAATTGCTGAATTTACACGTAAAACAAATATCATCAAAGGTATTTGAAGAAAAATGGTTATTAATTTAGATTCTGAAAAAGGTTTTTCAAAATCTTCTAAAAGAACTGCACGTAAATCAAAAAAAGAAACTACTAAAAAACCTCTTCGTACAAAAGAAGCACAAGTTTCTAAATAATTTATAAGGAGCATTTAGATGAATAAAGTTTTTTTAATTGGTAGAACAACTCAAGAAGTTCGTTTTACTCAACTTAATAACGGGGTTTCTCTGGCTAGAGTGACTTTGGCAGTTGAGAGAGATACTCAAACTGAGCAAACAGATTTTATTCCGTTGGTAGCTTGAAGAAATACAGCTTTATATTTAAATAATGCCGTAAGAAGAGGAACTTTAATTGCTGTTGAAGGTTCTTTAACTTCAAGTACATATAAAAATAAGGATAATCTTTTGGTTACCAGTTATGATGTAACAATTGATAGATTAAGAATTTTAGAACCCAAAGCTGTTGTAGATCAAAGGGTCCCAAATCCTAATTCATTCACACCTACTACTCCAAATTTTAGTAAAAATAATTTTAATAAAGAACAACCAAGTTCAAATAATTTTACTAACCCCTCACAAGTTAATAATAAAACAAATTCATCTTCAAATAATTCTTATAACGTTGTCGATTTATCAGCTATTAAAAGCGATGATGATGACGATTTCAGTATAATCGATCGTCTAAGCCAACAAAAATCAGATATTTTTGGTGGGATGGATGAAATCGATAAAGAATAAAAATTTAAGGAGAAAAAATGGCTTTTATTAAAAACAAAAAAGGTTTTTCAAGTAGAAGAAAAGTTTGTGAATTTTGTGAAAACAAACAAGATTATGTAGATTACAAAAACACAGATTTATTAAAAAGATACGTAAATGCAACAGGACAAATTAAACCATCAGGTGCTACAGGTACATGTGCTCGTCACCAACGTCGTGTAACAACAGCAATTAAAAGAGCTAGAGAAATGGCTTTAATTCCATATACAATTGTTCGTGTTCGTACACAAAAATAATTTCAATATTTACAATAAATAAAAGTTGATTCAACAGAATCAACTTTTATTATTTTGTTTTCATGTAAATGTTATTTTCATTTAAGAATTTAACTAAATTATTTATTTGTAAATCATCCAAAACAAGTGTAGGTATTGTTAAGATATCGGTTTTTATTTTATCTTTAGCCAATACGTAAAAATCAGTATTATTCTCAATATTTACTAATTGCTTTTGAAGAACAACAACTTTTGCAATTTGTCTTTGTTTGTTGTTTAGATTCAATTCTCTAGTTAAAAACTTTTCGATTTCGTTTAATCAATATAAATTAACATCATTGGAATATTTAAATTTGTTTTTATTGTTTTTAAAAGCTATTTTATAGTTAGATTTATTTAAAATTAAGCTAAAATCTTTAATGTTTTTGGGAGTTTTGACAAAATTAGAAAGTAAATACAGATGATTATTCTTTATATATATAAAAGGAATAAGCGAATGTTTATCTCTGGCATACTTGTTAAAAACTAAAATATTACTTAAAATTACTTCACCTTTTTCAATTTTATAATCTTTAATAAAATTTCTGGTTTGTTTATTAAATTTACCTATATCAGTCGCTCTCATTTTTTTAAAAGAAAATAAATAACGATAAATTATATATGTTATCAACAAAAATATTAGAACAACTAATATAAGTGATGAAATAATTATAAATGTGCTTGATTTAAAAAAATCCAGTGACTTTTCAAGTGTTTGAGAATTGCTAATATTATTAGATGACATATTTTTATTTTACCTTAATGCTAAATTATCGAAAAAAAATACGCAAAACGTAAAGCTTTTTGCGTATTTGACTTGCATATTATTCTTTATCTTGTGATTTGTGCTCTTGTGAACCAATGTTATTGTTTTGAAGTTCTTTTAATTCTTCTTGAATTTCTGCTTTTATATGTGAAGCCATTTCTTTTTTTTCTTTATTAGAAGAGGAGCTTCTAAATGTTTTTTTTGATTCGAAGGCTTTGTTCATTTCTGTTAAAACAGATCCGGCGATAACACCACTAGGAATTGCAAACAAGGCAATACCTAAAAGTGAAACAATAATAACTATCGTTTTTGATGTTTCCGCATGTGGAACAAAGTCACCGTAACCAATTGTTGTTAATGTTATTGTCGCAAAATAAATTGCGTTACCGAAATTATTTACAACATTAGAGTAATTATCATTTATATATTCATTTATTTTTTCTTCACTTGCACCAAACAAAACTTGTCCAGGTTTTTTCAATTGATCAATTGTTTGTTTAAGTCACTCTTGCTCGTTTCTTCAAATGATTAGTGCAAAAACAACTATTAAAATAAGTATAAATAAGAATATGTATGTTAGAATAACTCTCTGATCTCTAAAAACATTAATTAGTATTCTAAATGGCGCAAAGACTTTTAAAATAAGTATAAGTCTTACAACTCTAAAAAAAGTTATAGTTTTAAAATACGATATGGCTGTATTTTTGCTAAGTTCAGGATCAAAATATTCTAAAACGTGAATGCTAGGCAAAACGCAAAGCAATAAAATTATCCCAATTCCTGTAAAAGGAAATATTAAAAAGTTAAGCCAAAATCCTCTATCTTTGTTAGCTCTAAGAGGGAAGCTAATCCAGTGAAGTAAGTAATCAATAGAAAAAATAAAAAATGAGCTAATTGTAATAATTTTTAGTAATTTAATAACCATTTCATTATTTTTATCTTGAGTAGTTATTGCAAAGCTTGCAAAAGAAAAGATAACGGTAAATAAAATAATTACTAAATAAATGTTTCTTAATATTTTAATTAAGCGCTTATTTTTCTTAATTTTTTTATCGATATCGCTATCACTTGTTGATATAACACTAATAGCTTCTAAAACGTTTGAAAAGTATAATTTTTTAGTCATAATATTAACTCCGGTTAAATTATACCAAACCTTTAAATCATTATTTTTTAAAGAAATAAAAAAATAATTTTTTTCTTAACATTTTTTATTTTTCGTGCTAAAATAATATCGGTAGCAATAGCGAGAGGGAGCACCTGAATCCATTCCGAACTCAGTAGTTAAGCCTCTTAGTGCCGACGATAGCCGAAAGGTGAAAATAGGGAGCTGCTTTTTTTATTTCTTTTTAAGCATACATTTTAGATGTATGCTTTTGTTTTATCGATATTAAAAAATAAAAAAAGTTTATTTTTTGCCGTTTTTTAATCGTATATTTAAGTTTTTAATATAATTAGCATATTATTTTTATTTTATGATTGGAGAACGATGAAAAGAATATATTTAGCAGGCGGGTGCTTTTGAGGCGTTCAAGGTTATTTTAAAACAATAAAGGGTGTTAGATTCACAAGTGTAGGTTACGCTAATTCTCAAATAGAAAACCCTACATACGAACAAGTTAAGTTTCAAATAACTCACGCAGTAGAAACAACCGAAGTATATTTTGATGAGTCTGTGATTTCTTTAAGTGAAATTGTTCAAAAATTACTTGATGTTATCGATCCTACAGCTTTAAATTATCAAGATGTTGACTACGGAAGTCAATATAGAAATGGTGTTTATTTTGAAATTTCTAGTGATGAAGAAATTATTAAAGATGTTTTAAAAACTGAACAGAAAAAATATTCTAAAGCAATTGTTACAGAAGTAATGAAATTACAAAATTATTATTTAGCAGAAGAGTACCATCAAGATTATAGTGACAAACACCCTGATGTAGCTTGTCACATTAAATTTTAAAAATTTTAAAAATTTTAAAAATAACGAATTTTACTAAAAAAATTCCCTTCCTTAAAATTTTAGTGTATAATATACACAATGCGTTCATAAATGAACGGTCATGATGCGCAAAGCATCAGCTCATGGAACAAATTAGTTCGTTTCGACGAAATAATTAAAAAGGAATTTTTAGAAGAGTCATTAGACTCTTTTTTTATTTTTATACACTGTTCAGTTTTTAAGATATACAAAATATGAAGATATTCACATAAAGCAATAAAACAAATAAAAACTAATAAAATATTGAATTTTATTATTTCACTCAATAAAAATAGAGTAATCTACAGCTAAATCCAATATCTTTTCAATTAAAGAGTAATAAAAATTATTGAATCAATACCAATAAAAAGTAAAAAACGTAATTAAAATACTTAATTCAACTATTGGGCTAAAAATTAAAATATACAAAAAGGCCAACGCGTTAATTTTTGTGTTTATACTTAAGGTTATAAAAAGTGATGTAATATACAATATTACTGAAGAATATAAATAAAAAAGTCATTTTCACTTTATAAAAATCGACCAAGATTTTTGTTGATTGACTAATAAAATAACGAAAGTTATTCCAAAACTATAATAAAATCCAACTTTATATATCCCATAAGGGTTGAATAATAAATACACTAGAGCAATGATAAAAACGCTAATAATTTTTTGGGTAAATAATTTATTATTATTAAATTTGTTGTGCAATAGAATATTGCTCACAAAGATAAAACAAATAGCTCTAAAAGACGCAACATTTTTATAAACAAAAATATAATAAATAAAAACAATAATAAAAGCAACTCAATTAGCCTTAAATACCTTAATTTTTTTCATGATAAAATAAATAAAAGAAAAAAGAATGTTAAAATGAAAACCGCTAACAACAATCAAATGAACAATATTTAGATCCTTAGCTTTAGAAATTAAGTCACTTTCGTGTCCGTATCCAAAAATTAGCGCAAATAAGTATTTTTTATAAATATTTGGCGCGTTAATAAAAAACTCATCTAGATACCTTTTTACGTTGAAAAAAGTACCTATTTTCACAGAAGTGTCAACATTTATAAAAGCAACTATCTTATTTGCGTAGTAATTGCTTATGTATTGTGATTTTATTGTGCTTATATATCCGTTTATTTTATAAAAATAACCTACTTTAAACTCATCTGTACTATCTTTGATTAAATACATTTTGTTATTCATTCACACATATTTATTATTATCAATAGCTTGATAAACGTAAACGTTTTGATTTTGTACTTTTGAAGATTCAGCTACATTAAAATAAAGCGTGTTTCATAAAAAATAGAGCAAAACAATACCAATAAAAGCAACAAGATAAATCAAATTAGACTTGTTTATTAAAACGTAAAAAATTAATAACAAAAACAAACTAGCAATGGCCACACTTAAATAAGTGTTCCAATTTTTAATATTATTTATTACATAAAGTGAAATTACAATGCACACAAGTGTATGTATATTTATAAATCAAGAATTAAAAATTCTTTTAATTTTTCAATCGTTTTTATTCCAATTCCTTTGATTTGCGCTAAATCACTTCATGTTAAATTCCTTTTAATATTTTTGTTTTTAAAATCAATAATTAGCTTTGCGTATTTATTTTGAATATCAAAAATTGTTAGCTGTTGTACATCTTTTAATGAACTCCACTTAATTTTGACTTTTCTATAAGGTATATATATTTCACTGTTTGTAGGTGCATAGTCATCTAAAGTAAAAATTTCAATTTTGGCGTCAGAACCAACGCCAATTTTGTGAAATAACTCTCTATATGTAAGTTTTTTAGTAGATTTTATATTTTCGTTAGCAAAAACAGCACCACTCACTTTATAAACAAATTGATTTTCATTTTTTTGTTTAATATCTAAATTAATTTTTTTATCAGTGTTAGTTTGAATAAACAAAAAAATTATTGAGCTAATTATTATAAAAATTCCAATCAGAAGTAATTTGATTATTTTCTTCATATTAATATCTATATAAAAAGTTAAAAATAAACTAAAAATGGACTTTTTTTGGACTAAAAATGTTTATAATTAATTAGCATCGGCTAACAGCTGGTGTATTTAATACACTAGAGGAAACTCCGAACTAGCACTTGCTGAGATGCAAGTAGTGATCGTGCTAAATCTAATAAATTTAGGCCCAGACGACTAGTGCCACAGAGACGAGAATTGTGAAACGCGGTAAACTCCACGAGCTAGAAACAAAAATTATGGTATTGGAATCAAGTTAGTAGGAATTGAACCAAAGCTTGGAGCTTTTGCGTGGCAAAAGTTAGATAAATTGTTAGCTATTACAGAAATCGGGTTATAGATGCAAAAAGCGAAGTAATTCGCTTTTTTATTTTCTAATACATTCTGAACACAAAAATTTTATTAGCGAATTTCGTAAAAATTAAAAAAAGAAGATTAAATTAAAAAAATATGCAAAAACTACCATACATAAAATTTTTTAGAAATTTTGTTAAAAAAAAGTGGGGGAAAGTGTAGAATTATGGTGGATAGTGGGAGTAATTAATGTTTGGAACCATAGAAAGAAAGTTGGATGACAAAAATAGAGTTATCTTACCTCCTGTTTTTAGAGATTCTCTAGGTTCAACCTTTTTCATCACCGTTGGGTTTGATGGAAATGCAGAACTTAGAAGTGAAGATAACTTTAATAAATATGTTGCCGAAATCGAAAGCAAAAGCATGTTCGATAAAAATGCCAGAATTTTGAGAAGATCAATTTTGGGAAGAGCAACTCAAATCCAACTTGACTCTCAAGGAAGATTCTTGGTTCCTAAAAATATTATTGACTTAACTTCTATCCAAAAAAATGTTGTCTTTGTTGGAGTGGGGTCCTTTGTTGAGTTCTGAGCTAAAGAAGCTTACGATTCTCAAAGTGAATTAAACGATGGAGACTTAATAGCTAACATTGCACAAAAACTTTCAGGAATTAATAATTAGTATGAATCAACCGCACTATTCAGTCCTATTAAACGAAACCGTTGAGAGCCTAGGAATTAGGCCCGATGGAGTTTATGTGGATTTAACTTTAGGAATGGGTGGTCATTCGTCAGAAATTCTTAAGAAGTTAAATGATAAAGGTCTACTAATAGGTTTTGATAAGGACCAATATGCTCTCACAAGAAGTAGAGAGCGTCTAAGTCAAATATCCGACAATTTTAAATTAATTAAAAGTGATTTCAAAGATATACAATCTCAGTTGTTTAAAATGGGTATAACTAAAGTAGATGGTATCATTGCCGATTTAGGTTTTAGTTCTCCACAAGTTGATAATCCAGAAAGAGGATTTAGCTACAATAAAGACGCAAAGTTGGATATGAGGATGGATACAAGCCAAACCTTGACTGCTGATTATGTCGTAAATAATTACACTGTTGAAGAGTTAGCGAAAATATTTCACGATTATGCTGATGTAAAGCTTGCAATGCAAGTTGCGAAGGCTATCGAGAAATCTCGCCCAATTCATACAACTATGCAATTGGTCGACGTAATCAAAAGTGCATATCCAGCTGCTCTATTAAGGGCAAAAAACCCTGCTAAAGCGGTTTTTCAAGCTATTCGTATTGAAGTCAATAACGAAATAGAATCTCTTAAGCAGATGCTCAATGACGCTTTAAATCTTTTAAACGATAAAGGTGTTTTAAGTGTCATAACCTTTCATTCTTTAGAAGATAGAATTGTTAAAAATTTTTTTGGTGATCTTATAAAGGATAAAATTCCTGCTAAGATGCCAATAATTACTCAAAAACATTACATTGCAAAGCAAATTAAACCTTCTAAAAAAGAATTAGAAGAAAACAAAAGATCTCGAAGTGCAAAACTAAGAGTTCTTAAAAAAATCTAGTTATTCAAAAATATAATAATTTCTAAATATCGCTACTTTAGTGCTAAACATCAGTCTATATTTAAATTTTATTTATTTTTAAACTATAAAATAAGTATAAACTTATATATCAAATTAACTTTGTACATTTGATTACATAAAATTAAGAACACCACAATAAATAAACATAACAAAATTTCAAAAGCTGATTAATCATTATTTTTATAAATTTATCGACTGCGCAATACTTAAAAAATATTAATTTTGTTTGCTAATATAAATTATTTAAATGTTTGATAATTGGAGAGTAATTTAAAATGTGGGTACATTTTAGATTCCACTTGTTAAATAAAGAGAATAATAAATATTTATTGTTTAAAAAATTTTTAGTAATGACCAAAAAACACGTGGTGGTGTTGTTGGTTATAAATAATTTAAAAAACCAATTTAAATTATCTTTTTATTATATGAGGGTGGTGCCTTAGTAATAAATAAAAATTTTGAGACCAAACATAATTATTTATTTTTTATCTATACGTAGAAAAATAAATTTTATAAAATTTAGTTGATTAGGCCCAATCTAGAAATACCTAATTTAGATTAGTTTAAATACCAAATTAAACAGGAGGAAAATTATGAGTTTTGAACCACAAAATGATTTACTAAGTAAACCAAGTAATGAATCTACAGACAAAGCTACACAAATAGCTAACCAAAATAGTGCTAATATTAACTTAAAAGTTATTGGGGTTGGGGGTGCTGGGAATAACGCCATCGCAATGCTTGAAAGTAATAAGTTCCAAAATGTAGAGTTCATTGTAGCAAATACCGACGCTCAAGCTTTGTTTACAAACAAATGTAAAAACCAGATTGCATTAGGTAAAGAATCAAGAGGTTTAGGAGCTGGTAGCGATCCTCAAATAGGTGCTAAAAGAGCTCAAGAGAGTTTACGTGATGTTGAAGAAAAAATCAAAGGTGCTGATGTGGTAATCATCGCTGCTGGTTTTGGTGGTGGAACAGGTACAGGAGCTTCTCCAATTATTGCTGAAGCTGCTAAAAATGCAGGGGCATTAACTATTGCCATTGTTACAACACCATTCTTAATTGAAGGTAAAAAACGTACAAAAGCTGCATTAGAAGGAATTGAGAGACTTAAAACCAAAGTCGATTCTTATATCGTAGTTTCTAATGAAAAATTACTTGATAATTACGGAGACGTCCCAGTCGAAGATACATTTTTATACTCAAACTTATATTTAAAAAACATTATTGTTGCTATCCATGATGTCCTATACCGTGTAGGTAAAATTAATATAGACTATGCTGATGTTAGAAAAGTTTTAGATAATGCTGGACTAACATTAGTTGGACTAGGTAAAGCCTCAGGTAAAGATAGAGCAGTTAAGGCTGTACAAAAAGCTTTTGACAACAATCTTTACTCAACAGAAATTACTGGAGCTGAAAGATTCTTGATTAACATTCAATATGACAAGACAGCTACATTAAATGAAGTTAGAATGGCTATCAATAAAGTAAATGAAATTTTAAATAAAGACCCAGATGTGGAAGATGAAATTATTATTGGACAAGAAACATTAGATACTGAAGAAGATATTTTCCAAGTATCAATTATTGCTGGTAAAGTTATTGAGAAAAAGGCTAAAAAGGAAAATCCAGTTATTCAGGAACTTAACAATGAGTTAGTTCAAGAACAACCAATGATTAGTGTTCCAACAAAAGAAGAAGTTAAAAACTTTGATAATCAAGAACCAATCATTGAAAAAAGTGCAACAAAAGAATTAAATGACATTCTAGAACTAGACATGAATGAATCTATCACAGAAGATGATACTTCAAATTGATTTTAATTATAGGTCGATGTCTTAGAAGAACTTTAAAATTAATTTACAGTTCAAATTTTTGAGATAAATTCATATATCAAGCAAACCACTTAAAAGGTTTGCTTTTTTTCTTTTTATATTTGTTTATAATAAATACTATGAATAGATTTTTTGCCATTGACAAAAGTGATAAGCACTTAATTTTTAATGAAAAAACTCACAAACATTTTAAAGTTTTAAGACTACAAAATAAAAAAATAATTGGTGTTTATGATCAAAAATTTTATGAGTGCGTAGTTGAGGGAAACTTAGGATTAATTATCAGTCAAATAGATGAAAATCATGAATATAATTTTGATGTTGTTCTTGCGGCAAGTGTAATTAAAATAGATAGATTTGAATGAATGTTAGAAAAAGCTACAGAGATGGGTGTAACAAGGATAATTCCGGTCGTTTCTCAACATTGTGATAGTGAAATTGTTAAATATAAATTTAACAAAAAAATTGATCGTTTTAAAGAAATTTTACTTAACGCTGCAGAACAGTCATTTCGTAATAAAGTCCCTACTTTAAGTGAATTAACACCTTTTGAAGAAGTGTTAAAAATTGACGCTAACTTTAAAATAATGGCGCATGAAAAATCAACTATAAATATAAATTCATTGCAACAAATAAATGATAATGTGTTATTTTTAGTTGGTCCAGAAGGTGGTTTTAGCGATAAAGAAGTTTCTAAAGCTTTAGAAAATAACTTTGAAGTAGTGTTATTAGGTAAAAGAATTTTAAGAGCAGAAAGCGCTTCAATTTATTTACTAGCTCAGCTAAAGGATTAATTATGAAAAAACAAACAAATGATAATAGTGATTTTATTACATATGGCGAGTATCGTAATTTATTCATTATTAAAGTCAAAAATGAAATTACAAACGAAAAAAATAAACTAGAAAAAATAAAAAAGCAAACAGAATACACAAAAAGAAAACTACACATTAATCAACTTGAGCGATTATTAGAAGAGCTTACAACTAAAAAAATCGCTAATAAGCATTTACATGATAATAAGAAGAAATTTAATGAAATAATTAAAAAAGAAAAAAGAAGAAGAAATAAACTTTTACACTCTATTGCATTTGCTTTAGTTTTGTTACTTCTATTAACTTCTATTGTTATTGTTATTTTGCTAGGAGTAAAGGTTTTTCAAAAATAAAACTTAATTTTTCGCCTATAAAACAAGGCTAAACAAAAACATTTTTTTACTTTCATTATTTTTAAAAAATACTATAATTAAAACGTTACTCTAAGTAACCGTTCGGAAAAGGTTTTAAAAGCTTTGCTACCTTAACGACGAGCCACATTTATTGGAGGTATAGCAATGGTTGCTATTATCGAAACAGGTGGGAAACAACTTTTAGTTAAAGAAGACCAAACAATTTTTGTTGAAAAACTTCAAGGAAACGAAGGTGACGAAGTAAAATTTGATAAAGTTTTACTTATCGATGACAAAATTGGTCGTCCATATTTAGAAAACGCTATCGTAACAGGTGTTATCGAAAAACAAGGTAAATCAAGAAAAATCGTAGTTTACCGTCACAACGCAAAATCAACACACAAAAGAAAATTAGGTCACAGACAACCTTATACACGTGTTAAAATTACAGGAATTCAGGGGTAATTAGAAAATGGCACACACCAAAGCCGGTGGATCTACCCGTAACGGTCGTGATTCACACAGTAAGAGACTAGGTGCTAAGTTAGGTGATGGACAATTCGCTACAGCAGGTTCAATCATCTACCGTCAAAGAGGAACCAAAATTTTCCCAGGTGTTAATGTTATGCGTGGTGGTGATGACACATTATTTACTGTTATTGATGGATACGTTAAATATGAAACTAGAAGAAACAGAAAATATGCTTCTGTTTACCCAACAAAACAAAACTAAGAGTTTATTTTATTAATTTTAAATAACTTGCGAAAGCGGGTTATTTTTTATATTTATTATTTTAGAAAAATTTGTGACTAAGCTAGCTCCATTATCTAGTAAATAATTATTAGCGTCATCTAAATTATTACTAGGGAAACAATAAACTTGTTTATCAAAATCTAAAAATACGTTTGCTAAATTTATTGTTTTGTATTTCTGCTCAGAACCCATTATTATTAAAGCATCACTAATGGCTGCAGCAACTTTAATATGCTCAGCAAAATATTCTTTTTTAGGGTGTGTTGTTATAGGATATTGGCTAATGTATAAATTTTTGTCGTCTCAATCATTAATAAAAGACAGCGGAGTAACTTTCACGAAAATCAACTTAGGATTTTCAAAACTTTCGCTAATTTTTTTAATGTGCGGAACATAATCCAAAATAATTAAACTAATGTTTTCATCGAATTTATCTTTAGCCAAATCTAAATAAGAATCTGCTGTTTTATTTTCGCTAATTAACAATAGTGACGTCTGCTTAAGTAATTTTAAATCACCCTTGTAATATAAAACATATGGAGGATATTTATAATGCAACAGTATTTTTGGGTATTCCTCATCTAACATTGTTACGTAGTTTATTTTAAGATCGTTATATTGTTTTTTTAGTTGATCAATTTTTAAATAGTCAATATCATGATTATTTATAAGCGCCTTGTGTATATTGTATGTATTGCCTTTGAAAATGTTTGAATAATATAAAAGGATATCTCTCATAGTAAAACCTCATATATATCTGTGTTTTTTTGATCTTTGTTTCAGAAAGTAAACTTTTTTGAGACTATTTTTAAATTTTTTAATAAAAAGTTAAAAAATTACTTGAAAAATACACATTTTTTCTATTTTTCTAATTAGAAAAAATTCCACCTTTTATTAATAACACAAATATAAAAGCTACCTTTAAAAAATCCTTTTAATATAATTGAAAAGATATTATTATTAGTTAACATTTTCAAGGGGGAGAGATGAGGATAGCTTTTTTTGATGCTAAAGAATATGATAAAAAATACTTTGATAAAGTAAATAATAATCGCCATGAAATTGTTTATTTTGAAGAAAATTTAACAATTGATAATGCTTATTTAGTAGAAGGATTTGATGCAGTTTGTGCTTTTGTTAACACATCAGGTGATAAATTCGTTTTAGAATTATTAGCTAAATATAATGTTAAATTCTGATTACAAAGATCAATGGGTTACAACAAAGTAGATCTTAAAAAAGCTAAAGAATTAGGAATTGAAGTTTTTAGAGTTCCTAATTATTCAGCTGAAAGTGTAGCTGAATTTGCTTTATCTGCAATGATGGCGCTTAATAGAAAAATTATTGAAGCTAATTTACGTGTTAAAAATTATAATTTTTCACTTAATAATTTAGATGGTGTTTCTGTAAGCGGTTCAACTGTTGGAGTTATTGGGGCAGGAAAAATTGGTCAATGTTTTATTAAGATTGTTGAAGCTATGGGAGCTAAAGTTTTAGTTTTTGATACCTTCAACGAAATTAACAATCCTGATTTAGCTAAACAAATGAATTTTGAGTATGTTTCTTTAACAACATTACTTAAAAATAGTGATTTTATCAGTTTACACGCTCCACTATTACCTTCAACAAGATATGTTTTAGATTTAGATGCTGTTAATATGATGAAAAAAGGTGTTATCATCGTAAATACAGCCAGAGGTGAATTGATGGACATCAAAGCAATGATTTATGGTTTAGAAAATAATATTATTGCCGGTTTAGCTAGCGACGTTCTCGAAAGAGAAGAAGGTAGATTTTATCAAGATATTTCAAACAAAATTGAAGAATACAAAGAAATTGATCCTGAATGAAGAACTTTAATTGAAATGGATAATGTTTTAATAACATCTCATCAAGCATTTTTAACAAATGTGGCCTTAACTCAAATTGCTACAATCACTTTAAATAATGCTGATGACGCACAAAAAGGTGACTTTTCTAAAGCTTTAAAACTTTTAGATAAAGGTCGCGTTTTAAATGGTTAGTTAAACAAGAGAGAAAAAAATGGACAATCAAAAAATGGAAGTGAAGCACAGTGTTTTTGAGTTTTTCAAATACAAAAAAGAAGATAGAAAATATGCTCAAGAACCAAATGCTAAAAAATATTGATACATTCACGCTTTAAGCGAAATTATCGGAACTGTGTTCTTATGTTTAGGTTTGGCAGGTTTAAGTATTTATGTTAAAGGTCAACAAATTGAACACTTATTTTTAATTCATAATGTTATTGTTGGTTTCTTTGCTGGATTCATTATTGTTGGTTTATGTTTATTTATCTTTTTACGTTACAGTTGTGATTTAAATCCTGCAGTTACACTGTTAAGATGAATGAATGGAACAAATACAACTAAATATGCATTGATGAAAATAGCGATGCAAATTGTTGGTTTAGTTTTAGCTGTTGGTATTATTTATGGAATTGGTTCAGCTACTACTAATGCCAATGATTTAGTAAATAACCCAATTCAAGCGCTTAAATCAACAGAAAAATTATTCGAAAATTTCCAACCAATCTCACATAACGCAAAATTAGTTACAGGTGGATTCTTAATTTTCTTTATCGAATTAGTTATGACAGCAATTTTATTATTCCCTATTTTTTCACCAAACATCAACAACAAATACCGTGACTTAATGATTTTATTCATTATTTCAATGAGTGTGTGAATGGGAATTTTAGGTGGAACAGCTGCGATTAATCCAGTTAGAGGATTAGCACAACAATTACCTACTTTAGTTTTCCAAAATAACTTATTAGCAAATAAACAAATTTTAGAATCTGTTATTATCGGAACAGTAGCTATGGTTTTAGGTGATACTTTAGCACCAGTGTTTTATTTATTCGTGCAAGGAATCACACAAAAATATGTTAATCCTTTTATTGTAAATACAATTAAATTTAAAAATAACAGAAACGAACACATGAGAGATTTTTCTGACGAACAATAATACAAGAGAGTAAAAGACTAGGCGATCGCCTAGTTTTTTGTTTTTGAAAACAAAAAACATGCTTTTATTATTAGCATGTTTTTTAGAATTATCATCTTTTGTTCAAAATTATATCTTGAGCTTTTTTGAATTTATCAACGTCCATTATCGCTTGATCTCTACCGATTTGGTAGATTAAGTTTGAATAGTAATAATTACCTTGATATTTATAAATAATTACGTAAATACCGTTTTTATTTAAGTCTTTTAATTCAAAATATCCTTTTCTTGAATGTAAATCGTTTATTTGTTCAATAACTCCATCTTCATCAACAAAAAACACTTTAGCATCACTTCATAAATCACTTGGTGCTTCATACGCTACTACATAATTATCTTCGTCGTTATATTCATCTCTGTTGGTTGCAAAATATACTGGTCTAAATTTATTTTTTTCTAATGTAAAACCAAATTTACCAAAATCTTGTGGTTTTGAATAATCGCCAGCATTATATTTTGTTGTAAATGTATTGCTTCTTAAAGTATCATTACCAACATTAATAGAATAATACCATTCTACGTCTTGTTTTAAGTTGATTTGGTGCTCTGTAAGAGCTTTTTTTCTAACTATTAAATCATGCATTTTATCTGATAAAAGTTTAAATTGAGTATCACCAGGTCTTTTATAATAAACGCTAAAAATGGCTGAATTGTAATTTTGACTAAATAAGTTTGAAAAATCACCTAAAACGAAATTTCTAAATGATAAATAATTATTCATTTCTCAATCGCTAACTCACATAATTGGATTTTGTAAGTTTAAGTATATGTTTTTGCTTGATGTTGCAAAATTATCACTAACGAATTCTTCGTATTTGTTTTCAAAATCATTAACATCCACATTTTCAAGAGATTTAAAGAAGTTGTCTTTGACCTCTTTGGTTAATCTATTTGCGCCTTCACCTTCTCTAAATGTATTAACAAAAAACTTGAATTTTTGAATTTCTAATTTTCTGTTTTCTGCGTCATTGCTAATAGCACGTTTAAAGTCGTTTAATATATCTTGTGGTATATCAACACTTAAAGCTTTATTATCTTCTCAAGTTTGTTGTTTTATATATTCGATTTTTGTGTATTGTTTATTAAAACTAAAATCATGAATTGGATAATGGACATTAGCGTCGGTTAAGGTTATCACTTTATGATAACTAGGATCAAAACCTTGGTTATTTATTTTAAATACATGTACTTTTCTATCACTACTTTGAAGATTTTGCACTCCCATCATAAGCACAAAATCATAATATTGGAACATTAAAGGTTTACTAAATGTTTTATCGTTATAGGTAGGATTGTTCCCTTTTAAAACGTTTTTAACATTTTCAGGCAAGGTATTTGTTATATCTTTTGGAGTTGTATCGTTAATACTTGAAGAGGCTGAAAACATTTGAAAATCACTTGTACGTGAGTTTTTATTCATGAATAATCATCTACCATTAACGAATATCTGGTTAGAAAAATCTGTACCCTTTGGTTTATTTGAATCTGATAAATAGCTATTATCTATATAACTTCAAGAATCTTTAGAATAGTAGTTTTCTACCTTTTTACCTTCTTTTATCAATTGCTCTTCATCTTGGATTGGAGTTGTTCACACAAGCCCTAAAAATCTATTATTTGTATATTGTTGACCATAATAATTATCAACAGGTTTATATAAATCGTTTTTATCAAACGGAGACATTAAGAAAGCTTTTTTCCATTTTTTGTCACCAGTTGGATATGAAACGTTTCTACCTGTAAATTGAGCTGTACCTATAATTCTTCACTCGTCTCCATATTCTTCAGCTAAGTCACTGTTTTTATTAGATCCTCATGAAGGTTCATAAAGTGTTGCGTTACCACCATAATCATTTCATGTTGAATCTGATGAGTATCATTTAGCTGTTCCATCAATATTCAATTTTACTCATGCAACCTCATGTGGTCCTTGAACGTTTGGGTTAGCTACAGTACCACTGTTAATAAATATAGAAGGAATTCCTAAAATATTTAAAGCTTCCATTAACGCAGCTGCGTAATCAGCACAAACACCATTTTGGAAGTAGTGTGAATAAGGGTTTGAAGAACCTCCGTAAGCTATATTACTTATGACATATTTATATACAGCTAAAAATTTATCTAAATCGGTCATTCCTGGTCTGATTTGGCTAAATAGACCTTTATAATAAGTTTCCAATCCTTTTCTTCTTTCGCCTGGTTGAAATGCTTGGTTAATATAAATACCTCTAAATATTCTTGAAACATATATTTCACGATTATTTATATAATCTTTATTATTATAGATTTTTGAGCCAACGTTATTTAAATCGTTTTCAGGAGTATCAGGAACAACAGATGAACTTATAGGGTCACTTATTTGTGAGTTGTTTTCTTTAACAGCAAATCTGTATGTACCGTTAGATCCAGATAAATAAGGGTGATCTATTCATTTTTCAGTCATTCATTTTAAAAGAGCATCAGCAACCATATTTGAACTAATTTTTCTTAGCCCGAATGTAGCCCCTGAATATAATTCATAGTTCATAATATCGAACATATTAACTAAGTCATCTATAGTTATGTCTTTATCGTCTTTTCAAGGAAGAGGAACGTTACCGTAGCGAATTAAAATTTCTCTATTTTTGGTTTTTTGTTTTGTTATTCTGTTTTTTAATTTTCTTTCGGCGTTTTCTGGATAGAAATAATCTCTACCTTCAACAGCTTGTAAAAGGTTACCTTGTCCAAAGAATTGCTCGTTTTGGTTAAATTTAACACTTTCTTTAATCGGGATAACAGCATCAAGTTGTTTTGATAAAAATTCTTTTGTTTTTTGAATATTAGCATCCTCAACAAAATCAAAATTAATTTGGCCATTTGAATCTACTAATTTTTTTAATTCATCTTTATAAAGAACACTATTTTCACTATTTATTTGGTTAGAATTTCTTTCTCTTTGTTCAGCTTGTTTTTTAGCTTCTTCTGCCGCTTTTTGACGCTCAGCTTCTCTTTGTTTTTCTTCTTGAGCTAATCTTTCTTTTTCGGCTTGTTCTTGAGCCTTTCTTTTTTCTTCTTCTGCTTTTTGACGTTCTAATTCTTGTTGTCTTTGAGCTTCTTCAGCTTCTTTTCTAAGTTTTTCTTCTTGCTCACGTTTTTTAGCTTCTTCAGCTTCTTTTTGTTCTTTTGCTAATCTTTCTTTTTCAGCTTGTTCTTGGGCTTTTCTTTTTTCTTCCTCTGCTTTTTGACGTTCTAATTCTTGTTGTCTTTGAGCTTCTTCTGCTTGTCTTTGTTTTTCTTGCTCTTCAGCTTCTTTTCTAAGTTTTTCTTCTTGCTCACGTTTTTTAGCTTCTTCGACTTCTTTTTTCTCTCTTGCTAATCTTTCGTTTTCTTCTTGTTCAGCTCTTTGACGTTCTAATTCTTGCTGTCTTTGAGCTTCTTCTTTAGCAGCTTTTTCACGTTCTAATTTTTCTTGTCTTTCGCGTTCAGCTTCTTTATCTCTTTCTTCTTGAGCTAATCTTTCTTTTTCGGCTTGTTCTTGAGCTTTTCGTTTTTCTTCCTCTGCTTTTTGACGTTCTAATTCTTGTTGTTTTCTAATTTCTTCTTGTTCACGTTTTTTAGCTTCTTCTGCTTGTCTTTGTTTTTCTTGTTCTTCTCTTTCTCTTTGTTCTCTTGCTAATCTTTCTCTTTCTTCAGCTTCTTTTCTAAGTTTTTCTTCTTGAATTTGATTTTTTAATTTAGAAATAGAGTCATTTAATTTAGAAATTTGTGAATCATAATTGATTTTAGATTCATTCATTTTAATATTATTGGAATTTGCATCGTTAAAATCTGACTTTAAATGAGCATTTTCTTCGTTTAAATTTTTAACATTTTCTTGCATTTTTAAAATGTTATTTTTTGTGTCTTCAATATTTTTAGATAAGTTATTAATTTGTTTTGAGAGATCGTCAATTTGCGCACTTTTTAATTTTAGGTTTTGATCCATTTGCGCTTTATTTTGAATCATTAAATCAAGTTCGTTATTTTTTAATAATAAATCGTCATTAGCTTCGCTCATTTGTTTTTCAAGTTCTTTGATAAATTTTGGATCTTTTTGAGCTTTCTTAGTAATTTCAATTCTTTTTCTAAGATTTTCAACTAATTTTTTAGCTTCATCTCTTGTTTTGGTTTTTTCTTCTAATTCTAAAGAAATGGTATTGATTTTAGCGTCTAAATCATTTTTTTGAGTTTGTAAAACTTCTACCATTTGACTATTGTTGTTTAAGGAACTTTGATCAGAGGTCATTTTATTATTGAGATCTTCAATTTGTTTGTTAACTAAAGAGATTTCTTCATTTTTTAAAGAAATCATTTTATTTAATTGCTCTGCTAAGTTTTGATTTGTGATGATTTTTTCATCATTAGCTTTTTTTAATTCTTTAACTTGATTAACAATTTTTTCTTTAGCAGATAAAACATCGTTTAATTGATTTTGTAGTAATGAATTTTGTTTATCTAATGATTGATTTTTATCATTCATTTGTTTGTTTAAATCATCATCATTTTTAGCACATGAAGTTGCTGCAATTAAAGATGCTGATAACGCAAGTGCAGGTAAAACTTTTTTGATTTTTTTGAATTTCATAATGACCTCTTTTATTTTGTGTAAATAATATAATCTTGTAAATTAATTATACTATTTAACAAAAAAATTATTTTTTAGCAAAAATAAGTGATTTAAATAACTTTTTTACTTTTTAAACTATAAAATAGGCTAAAAAGTTAGTTTTCAAAATCATTTATAAGCAAAAATAAAAATAGTTTCATTTTAGAAAAATCAGATTCAGCACAATTATGGAAAATTTTTACCACATTTGTACATAAAAAATTATAAAAAGACAATTTTTGCACTTAATTTATACCGAAAAAGAACTTTTTGTATATTTAAACAAATAAAAAACCATAGATATGAATCTATGGCTAAATATTATGTATTTATTGATTGAATAATTTTTGTTTATCAGGTAATAAATTGAACATTTTTAGTTTACAAAAAAGGATTAAAGAACATGTTTTTGTTAAATTTTAATTAATGAATTAACTAGATCGTTAATTTTTTGTGTTGAGTAAAATTCGAAATTATTATTGAAAAAATTCTTTATAAATTTCTTTTCTTCGAGATTTAGATTTATAAAGTGATTTTTAAATGTCGGTAAAGTATAAGTTTGTATATTCGAACTTTTCTTAAGTGAAGATATTAAGTTATCTTCGAAGTAATTTTGTCTTGATATGTTTTTAGATTTTAATGAATAAAAATAATATTTAAGTTTTCCAATTAAATATTTATCTAATTGAACGATTTCTTGAATTTTAGAATCTAAAGATAGTTTAACTAAATAATCTAATGCTTCGTGTGTAATTAAAGCAGTATCGTTTTTGACTCATTTGTTTGATGTTAAAAACTCTTTAGCTAAAAAAGAACGAATGTAACCGCTATATTTAAATTCTAAATAATGGTAAAGGCTATTAAAATTAACAACTTTAAAATACTTGACAATCTCATCTCTTAAAATTGGATTGGGAATAACGATTTTCTTCTTCAAGAAAACTCCTAGTTTTATAAAAATTCGTTAATTTTAAACAACAGTATTCCAGTAGCTACAGAAACATTAATTGACTGTACGCTACCTCTTTGGTTAATATAAATTTCCATATCACTCATTTTTAAAGTGGATTTAGAAATTCCTTCTTGTTCATTTCCAACAACCAAAGCTAAAGGAAAGTTGTAATTTACTTGGTTGTATGAATGAGCGTTTTCATTTAAGTTGCTAGCGTAAATCCAAAAGTTATTTTTCTTAAGTGAAGTTATTGCAGCTGATATACTAGCAACCTTAATGAATTTCATGTCCACAAACCCACCACTACTAATTTTTAAAACTGTTGAGGTGATGTCTGCAGCTCTATCTTTTGGATAAATAATGTGTTTAACCCCTGCTGCATTTGCTGTTCTGATTATTGCACCAAAATTATGAGGATCTTGAATGTGATCTAAAATCAATACACTCATAGGTTTATCCTTATATATAACTTCAAGGGGGTGAGTGTCAATATTCTTAATAAAAGCTACAAAGTTTTGGTGGTTTTCTTTAATTTGCTGATTAATAGTGTTTTTATCAATAATTTCAATTTTAAAATTTTGTTTTTTAAGTTTTAAAATTAAATCTTTATCTTTTTGATTAGTTACTCAAATTTTTTCAATCGGAAAATTAAATTTAACAGCTTCTATAACAGAATTACGTCCACTCATAATTAATTTTGACATATTTACCCCTTTTATTTATTTTTGTTAAATTCAAAATTTAAATTTATATTAAATCTTTTTTTATTAAAATTTCTCTAAATTTATCAGCTTGAGAATAATCTTTTTGGCTTAATGCTTCTTTTCATTGTTTGTAAATCTTTATATATTTTTGAAAATCTTCATCAAAAACAATACCTAAGTTTTCGAACGATTTAACACAAATATAGGCATATAAGTCGTTTTTTGATTTGTTATACTCTTTGATTAATTCATTAATTTCCTTGTTAAAGGCATTGAAATTTCTATTTCAAATTAAATTCATTAATTCATTTATTTTTTGCGTTGAATCATTATTTTTGTCACTAAAATTATTTAATAAAGTTAAAAATTTTAACTTTTTAATTTTATTTAAATATTTATAAGCATTATTGATATTTTCTTGGGAAATATTAATTGGTGCATTAAAAGCACTTAAAAGTAAAAAAATTCTAAATATATTTTGCGAGTGTTGAACCAAAAAGTCTTTGGCTAATAAAACATTTCCTAAACTTTTAGACATTTTTTGGTCATTGAGATTAATTTGGCCACTTCTTAATCACTCCTTAGTTAAATCTTTATTAAAAAGTGAAAAGTGTTGAATGTTTTCATTTTCGTGATGTGGGAAAGTTAAATCCATTCCGCCACCGTGAATATCCACACCCTCTTGACCAAAATTTTTATATATTAGCGCACAACATTCAGTGTGTCAACCAGGTCTTCCTTTACCAAAATTAGAATCAAACTTTATTCCTACACTAGTATCTTTTCACAAAGCAAAATCAGCAAAAAACTTTTTATTAGAGTCGTTTTCGTCATTTTTCATCATTTGCAAATTTTGATTTGAAACTCTTGAATAGTTATTTTGATTTTTTTGAACATCAAAATAAACATTTTGACCTACTAAATAAGCATTTTGGCTTTTTATTAATTTATTGATGTACTCAACTATAAAATCAATATTTTCAGTAACTAACTCAAATTTGGTTACAGTATCAACATTAAACATTTTTAACAGCTCAAAATACTCATTTGTGTAGTGTGAAGAAATTTCCTTTTCGCTTTTATTTTGACTTAGAGCTTGATTGATAATTTTATCGTCTATATCTGTGATATTATGAACAAAATTAAAATCAATATTTAAAGCTCTAGCAGCCTTTAAAATAATGTCAAAAGTAATAATTGGGCGCATATTTCCAATGTGTGGATCATTATAAACAGTTGGCCCGCAAACGTATATTTTTTTCATAATTACTATTATAAAGCATTAATGTTTTTATGTGTTAAAATATAGATAATTACATTATTTTAAGGAGTAGATATGAAAACAAATATTATTAATTTAACCTATATTCAAAGCACAGAAATTAATACCAATAATATCTACTTTCATACTATTGATGTTTTGCATGTTTTTTGGACTTTCTTTAAAAAAGAATTTTTTGTTAATTTTCCGTTTCACAAAAGTTTTAAGTTGCATAAATTAAGAAAATAGAAATTTTAAACTTAATTTAAATAATGTCTTCTTTCAAGAAAAAAGAAAATTTAAAACTTAAAAACAAAAAAGCTAGCAAAAAAGATAAAAAATTAAATTTCTTTGCTGGTATTTTAATTGTGATCGGAAGTTCAATAGGGGCAGGTATTTTCTTCAAAAGTGAAGCTGTCCTCACCCAAAATAATTCAAGCCTAATTTTGGCTATATTCAGCTGAATTATAGCGAGTTTAGCAATTTTATTAATGGCACTTAGTTTATTAGAAATCACTTCAGATACTAATGGTGATTTATCAATTGTAGGATGAAATAAAAAGTTTAATAGATGAATGGTTTATCAAATGTCCAAAAATTTTAGTTTGTACATTAACATACCAATAACTTTTTTTATGATGCCTTTATACGCGATAATGTCATTTCAGGATGCGCTGCAAGCTTTTAACATTAATGTTATTATCGGAAACGGCGAATATGATTATCTAATATGAATTACTTTATTAGTATTAATTAATTTATATTTATTGTTTACCTCAGGCTTAAGTGCTAAATACGCAAGTGCAAATAATAACATTACACTTATTTTTAAAATTTTAGCAATTGTAGCTAGTGTAGTTGTGGCATTAATTTATTTTGTTTATTCAAAAGAAATTAATGTAAATTGATTAACAAAAAATGATTACAACCCTTCTGAGCAAGTATTTAGCATTTACAAATTTGCTCCTGGGATAGGATTGTTTATTTCCTGAGCAGGAATATTTTTTGCTTATGATGGTTTTTATGTGGCTACTGGTATTTCAGAAGAATTAAAAGAACCTAAAAAAGCGCCTAAGGCTTTAATGATTGGGTTGGTGGTTGTGACAATTTTACACTTAATTATTGCTCTAAGTATGTCAATTAACGGTAGAGGAGATTTTAAGAAGTTTTTAGATTTTTTAAAAACTTATAACTATCAATGAGTTTTTGCCTTAATTAACTTATTTATAGGAATAGGAGTAATTGGAATAATTAATGGTTTTAGTTTTTGAATCCCTAGATTTATTATTGAGTTAATCAAGTTAGAAGAAATACCTTTTTCAAAAAAATTAAAAAAACTAATCAAACCACATTCTACTAAAGTTGGATTGTTATATTCACTTGTTTTAATTTTTCCAATAGTTTTTGTTTTCATTGTTGCTGGAATTTTATTTTATCC
This sequence comes from Mycoplasmopsis ciconiae, assembly GCF_036350065.1. NCBI lineage: Bacteria > Bacillati > Mycoplasmatota > Mycoplasmoidales > Metamycoplasmataceae > Mycoplasmopsis > Mycoplasmopsis ciconiae. The sequence goes on from NZ_JAZDWZ010000001.1 coordinate 147,071, forward strand.
AGAAAAAAATGATGATTTTTATCAACTATATGGTTCTAAAATGAGCAGTTTATATAATTTTGCTGACTTAATAAGCAACTGAATTAGTTTAATTATTTTTGGTTTTATAGCTTTAAGTTGTTACGGAGCTATAAAAGATGCGCTTAAAAACAAAAATAAATATCCTAAATGATTTATTAGTGTTAATGCGATTATTGTTCTTTTTATGGGTGTTGTTTTAGTTGTCAACTTTAGCTTACCTTTTGTTGAATTGCCACTTTTAATTAATCAAAAAAATACACTAGAGATATCAGAGACTTTAATCGAGAAAATAAACTACGAAATCCAAGGTAAGATTTTATCTATAATTGTCTTTTTTACTTTTATTGCAATAATGATTTTACCCCCTGTTTTTACAAAGTATCAACTGCTGCAAAAAACACAAAAATTATGCTTAAAAATTTCAAAAAAACATAGATAATTTAAATATTACTATTGCAAAAATCCCACATTATTTTTGCAAGTAATGTAAATAAAATGAAAATTAATTTAAAAAAAACTATAATTTAAAAAAACACAAGGAGCAACTATGAAAACAATGCTAGACGTAGCTTTATCTGTTGTTAACAATAAAGAAAGCGACGCATATGAATTTGAAGACATTTTTGAAAATGTTGAAAACGAATTAATGGACAGATGAAACCAAGAATTAGTTAATGATAAACTAACTTACGCTAAATTAAGAGTTAAAAAAATGGGTGAATTATACCGTTTATTAACTGTTGATGGTCGTTTTGTTAGAAATAATGATGGAACATGAAGTCCAGCTTATAGATAAAAGTTGCTAAATATTAAGGAGAATTATGGCATTAGTTAATGCAAAAGAAATGCTTAAAAAAGCATACGAAGGAAAATATGCAGTTCCTCACATTAATATTAATAATTTAGAGTGAGCTAAAGCAGTTTTATTAACAGCACAAGCTGAAAACTCACCAGTTATTGTTGCTACAAGTGAAGGTGCACTTAAATACATGGGTGGATTTGATGTAGTTACAGGAATGGTTAAAGGTTTAGTTAAAGATTTAAACATTACAGTTCCAGTTGCTTTACACTTAGATCATGGTTCATACGAAGGTGCTAAAAAAGCTATTGAAGCAGGATATACATCATTAATGTTTGATGGATCACACTTCCCATTTGAAGAAAACTACGCTAAAACAAAAGAATTAGTTGAATTAGCTAAAAAAGCAAATATGTCAGTTGAAGCTGAAATTGGTACTATCGGTGGTGAAGAAGATGGTATTGTTGGTGATGGAGAATTAGCTGACCCAGAACAAGCTAAAAAAATGGCAGCTTTAGGTATTGATGTTTTAGCAGCAGGAATCGGAAACATTCACGGTCCATACCCAGAATCATGAAAATCATTAAGCTTTGAAACATTACAAGAAATTTCTAAAGCAGCAGGAATTGGTATTGTATTACACGGAGGAAGCGGAATTCCTAGCGATCAAATTAAACGTGCTATTTCAGAAGGTGTTACAAAAATTAACGTTAACACAGAATTACAACAAGCTAACCACAAAGCTTTACGTGCATACATTGAAAGTGGTAAAGATTTAGAAGCTAAGAATTTTGACCCACGTAAATTATACAAACCAGGTTATGATGCAATGTGTCAAACAGTTAGAGATAAAATTCACGAATTTGGATCAAACAACAAAGCTTAATATATTTAATAATAATCATAACATCTAAAACAGTAGCTTTAAGCTATTGTTTTTTTATTTAATGAGCTTTAGCATTTAAAGTAAACTGCACGCAGATATAAACAAAATAGTTTAAATTTAGTCCAAAATACAATTTAAACACAAATATGTATGGGAGGTTTATGAAATTAAATGAGTTTGAAAAATTAACTCCTCAAGAGTATTCAAAGATAACTCCAGGGAGTTCTTTGGCGCTGTTGGTTAGCACCTTACCATCTTTAATTAGTGCTATTGCACCACTGGTGGGATTGATAAAAGCTAGCATTTCGGATAATGGAGAAATTAAAACAAAAGAGTCAACATTTAAATGAGACTACCAAAAGTCAAATTCAGCAAATAAAGAAAAAAATGTATTTTTATTTTAAAAATTAACTAAAATTTAACTTTTTCGTTTTTTAGTGTTATAATTTGAGCATAAAAAATAAGGAGTAAAATATGGAAAAAGTACTTTTTTTACACGGTAATGTAATGGCTGATGACAAATCTATTTCTAATCAATTAGAAAAAAGATTTTTGGAATTATACGCTTTAAAACACCCAAGTGCAGAAATTGAAGTTATTGACTTAGACCAAACTAAATTAGCTGAAGTTTTCCTAACAAAAGAAACTTTAAAAGATATGAAATACTACAAAGAAGTTGATAGTGACTTTTGGATTGAAAAATTAAAACAAGTAAATTCTGTTGTTATTTCATGTCCTATGATAAATTTTGGTCCAAGTGCTATTGTAAAAAACTTTATTGATGCTATTTGCGTTGCCAACAAAACATTTTCTTATAAATATTCTAAAAAAGGTGATGCTATTGGTTTATTAGATCACTTAAAAGTTATGATTTTAACAACTCAAGGAGCACCAGCTGATTGATATCCATGAGGAAGCCATGTTAAATGATTAGAAGGAACATGAAAATTCTTAGGAGCTCAAAAAGTTGAATCAATTTTAATTGGTGGAACTAAATTAGCTGATGTTAGTTCTTTAAGTGCTAGCGAAATTGTTAAATTACACGATGCTGAAATTGAAGACAAAGTGGCAAAATTTTAATATAAAAAACCAAAATTTAAATTTTGGTTTTTTTCTTTTTTATCGTTAATTTAAGATGTATACGTAAATTTGAGAGTAATCTATAAAGCCTAAATCTTTATAAACCTTACCAGCGATAGGGTTGTCGTAAAATAAAATAGGTTTTATATTGTTTTGAACTAAGTATTTAATTAATTTTAACATACACATTTTTGCGTATGATTTGTTTCTGTGTTCTTTGAGCGTAAAAACCCCGCCTATCATGGCACTGTTCTTAGTTAAACAAGAAGTAGAGGCGTGAGAAACAATTTGGTTATTTTCTTTAATAACAAAAGGAATATAAAACCCACTTTTATAAATTTGTTTTTGATGATCCAAATCGTATGATTGGTTGCCTAGTCCAGAAAATTCTTTAATTTGTTTTCTTGATTCTATTATATTTTCTATTTCGCTTTCATCAGCTAAATAAGCTAAGTTTTGGTTATTTTCCAATGCATCATTTAATTTGTCTAATATCAGCATGTTCTCGTTTTTTAATTGATATTCAATGTTATTGTTTTTTATCAAATTAGCTGTGTGCAAGTTAGATTGAGAAAATGTAATAATGTTTTTAATTTTATATTGATCAATTAATCATTTTAATTCTTTATCTTCAATTAATGAATAAGGATCAAAAATAAGAAGATTTTCATAATACACATAATAAACTGATTTTAGTTGTTGATCTTTAAATTTAACATAAGTAGCAACAATATCACTTTGTAAACCAAATTCGTTAATATCAGCGATTATAAATAAATTTTCGTATGGTGATTGTTCTAAAAGTTTAAGTATTTGACTTTTTTGCTCTTGTTTTGCTTTAATTAAATTTAATGTTTTTTGCATTTTATCCTTTAATAATTGATTCTTTTTCTGTTGTAATATGAATTTTTAATGCTTTTTTCTGATCAAATTCCTATTTTTTGACTTCTTGCTTGATTCTGGATTTGAATTAATTGATTGTAATAATTTAGTTCGAAGTCGTTTCTAACTGCAAAATTCTTATTTTTGGGATCTGTTGTAATATATCAAACCATAGCTAAACCTTGCGCTAAAACCATTTTTGATAAATCGTTATCGTTTTTATCAGTGATAATCCCTACTTGACGATCATAATGATCTTTTTTAAGTGGATTTAAAGTGTAAATGTTATCGGGATTAGATTTAACGTAATTACTTAAAAGGTCTTTAGCTTGCTGAGCATAATAATTTTCTTTTGGTGCTAGTTTATTTTCGGGTTTAGATTCTTTAAATGTTTCAGGGGCATCAATTCCGTAGAATCTAACTTTTATTTCTGTTTCAAAATCATTGTTTTTTCATAAATAAGCAGTATCGCCATCAATTATTCTTATATTGTTGTATTCGTTTTCTTTAAGAATGACATTTGTTTGTGGCTGTTTGGGTGGTTGTTGATCCTTAATTTGTGGCTGGTTTTGAATTTTTATATCTTTGTCATTTTCTTTAGGAGTTTGTTCAAGTTCAGGATCTGATTTTTTCGAAATTGAAAAATCACAAGAGCTAACAAAAACCCCACTAATTAAAGTCATTGCAAATAAATATGTTCAAAGTTTCTTAGTTTTTTTCACGTTATAAATTATATAAAGTTATTTGAAAATATACAAAAATAAAAAAACGTCATTGACGTTTTTTATCTTTCAACATAAGCGGTATTAAAGTTACCAAATAACGAATTAACCTTAAATGTAGTAATAAAGACACTTGGATCAACTTTTTTAATATCGTGAATTATACTTTTGGTTTCCATCAATAACATTACTGTTTCTATTCTGTAAATTTGTTGACCAGAATATCCACTATTCATTGTTATAACTTGGTAACCGTGTCAGTAGTTAATTAGTTTTAAATAACCTAAAACTTTTTCAGGATTACTGCATGAAATTGTAACTTTAACTTTTGCGTATTTTGGATAAACTAAATTAATAATTAAACCATTTACAGCAATATACATAAAAGTAGATAATTCTCTCATACCAAATAATATTCTTACTGATTCTTCTTTACCATCAACAATTTTTGTATATGTAACAGGTTGTAATATAGAGTAAATAACTAAGAAAATAACAGCTCCAATTAATGATACTAAAGTCATAATACCTGAAATGTTTTTCTTGGTTTTTGTTGAATAATAATAACTAATAAAGTCAGTTCCACCAGTTGAACCACCGGCTTTTCATGATATAGCAACAGCTATAGAAGTCATAGATGCCCCAATTACCCCATAAAGTAGTGAAGGTCATGTGTTAAAACCTTGATTTGCATCATCTCAACCTGGAGCAAAATTAAAGAAATCATGAAGCGAACTTACTATTTTATCTGTAAAAATTAAGTTACTTCCAATTTGAGCAAACATAAAAATTGCAGTCATAATCGTAAACTGGAGTTTAATTTTACGACCAAAGATTATGAACATTGGTATGTTTACAGCTAAATATAATAAAGCAAAGTATGGTTTTATATTTGAGTTTAACAAAATAATTAAAGTAGGAATCCCTGTTAAACCACTTGGTATTGTATGAGCATGGAATAAAAACACGTTAATTGCAAAGTTAAACACAAAAGCGCTCAATATAATTAATATTACTTTATATCAGTATAAATGAATGATTTGTTTGAAACTCATTTTAGTTTCAGTGTTTATTAGATATTTACCAATTTTGTAATTAATTAACATCGCTTCACGAGCTATTTGATCTTGTTTTGCTTGATAATTGCAACAATCAGGATCATGTTCATTTTGTGAAGGGTCTTTTTTGAAAACAGCAAAACCTTGAATTTTTGAAGCTTTTGCCTTTTCACAACAAGACTCAGTTATAATCATTTTTGGAGTTTTCTTTTTCATGTATAAATATTAGCAAATTCCAGATTATTTTAAAAGATTTTTTAAATCATTTTCATCAATAATAACAACATTATTTTTGATTGCTTTTTTGTATTTGGAACTACTTGAAGTTTGTTGTTTATCCCCTACTAATAAGTGTGTTACGTCTTTTGTAACATCTGTAGATGTTTTAGCTCCGTGCGAATTTAAAAAATCAAAATACTCATCTCTAGACATAGATAATTTTCCGGTAATACAAATATTCATATTTTCGAGTTTATTTGAGAGTTTTTGCTTTTGTGTATCTTCTTGAACAAAAATATTGTTTAAAAATAATATCAATTCTTTGTTTTTGTCGTTTTGAATATATTTTTTAAGAGATAAAATAGTTTTTTCTCCTATATCTTTAATATGAATTAGCTCATCTAAGTCAATCTCTAAAAGGTCTTTAATTTCTGTAATTTTTTGACAAATTAATTTACTTGCTCTTAGACCAACATCCTTAATTCCTAATCCATAAAGAACACGGTATAACTCAACTTTTAAAGATTTTTCAATTGAATTTAATATGTTTTGAACTTTTTTATCTTGGAATTTATCTAGTTGAATCAGTTGTTGATATTTATTTTCGAGATTAAAAATATCTTGAATATTGTTAACTATTTTTTTATCAAAAAATATATCTATGGTTTTGTTACCTAATGTTTTTATATTTAAGGCTTTTTTGGAACAAAAATGAATTAAACTTCTTTTAATTTTTTCAGGGCACATATCATTTAAGCAAAACTGATCTACATTTTGTTCAACATAAACTAAAGTAGATTCACAGCTAGGGCACTTAAGTACCTTTTCAAAAACGCCAACTGAATTTTTTTGGGCTAGATCAATAACCTTAGGAATTATCTCTCCAGCCTTAATAATTTTTACTTGATCACCTATATTTAAGTTTAATTTTTGAATAAATTCATAATTGTGTAATGTTGCCTTTTGCACGTTTGTTTGGTTTAATAATACTTTTTCAACGTTAGCCACATATGTTATTTTTCCGGTTCTACCAACAAAAGTTTCAATATCCTTTATTTTAGTTATGGCTTCTTCACCTTCTAATTTGAAAGCGATAGCATAATGAGGAAATTTACTTGTATAACCTAATTTATCAAAGTACTTAATAAAATTGAACTTTATGACAAAACCATCTACGTCATAGTCTAAATTATTTTTAACAACACTAAATTTATCAATCTCTTCAGCTATTTCGTCAATATTTTCTGCGTAAAAGTTGTAATTTTGAGTTGGAAAATTATGTCTTTTTAAGAATCCAAAACTTTCTTTTATTGTATTAATATTATGCTCTAGTGCGTCACTTATTTCATATAAATATGCACTTAAATTTCTATCTTTAACAATTCTGCTGTCTTTTTGTCTAAGTGTCCCGCTTGCGGCATTTCTTGGATTAGCAAAAAGCATTTTCTTAAGTTCTTCGTCACTTTTTTGCTCGTTTATAGGCTTTTTAGCTTCTTTTGTTTTTAAATCTTCAAAATATTTATTATTGTTAATTTGAAATTGTTGTTTTGTTAGAAATACTTCACCTCTAACTTCTAAATCCTTTAAATAATCTATTTTTTTAGGAATAGATGATATCTGATAAACATTCTCGGTTACATCCTCGCCTTCTACTCCATCTCCTCTAGTTAAAGCTTTTACTAATTTGCCTTCACTATAGTGCAATGCGATACTTAAGCCATCAATTTTATACTCTAGCGAGAATAATAAATCCATAACATCGACTTTTTCAGATATATTCTCAATATATTTTTCAATTTCTTCAATAGTGTAAGCTTTATTTAAGCTAAGCATCGGGTTTTTATGTTTTACTTTTGTGAATTTATTCGAAGCTATACCCCCAATAAAGTTAGTCGGAGAATAATCAACTTTTAATTGTGGATACTCTTTTTCGATTAATAATAATTCGTTGTAGTATTTATCATATTCTTTGTCTGCGACTGTTGGCTTATCCAGATTATAATACTCATGATTTCACTGTAAAATTAAGTCTATAATGCTTAAATATTTTTGTTTTATTTGTTCTTGATTTTGTTCGTTTTTATTCATACTTTTATAATTATAGATTTAAAAAAACAAATAAAGATAATATTAATGAACAAAATTTATTTTTAAATATATGAAAAAAATTTTCATATTCACATATTTACAAAAAAAAAAAAAAACAGGCTTTTTTCGTTCAAAAAAACAAAATAAATTGAATAAATTAGTTAAAAAACGGAATAGTTTCATTATTATGACGTTTTCCATATCTTTTTCCATCTTTTTGTATTTTTTATTTTGTTTTTTTATTTTTTTATAAACAAGTCTTTTGCAATTTATTTTATTTAGAGTTTTTATTTTGCTTATAATATGTTTATATGAACTCTAATAATAATAGTAAAAAAGTGCTTGTAATTGGTGAAGCTTTAGTTAATTTTGACTCTGATAAATATTTATTTAATGAGACAAATAACTTCAACGTAAAAATAGCTGGAAGCTCAACAATTGTAGCTGCTAACATTGGTCGTTTAACTAAAGATGTGCGGATTTTGACAATCCTAGATCAAAATAATTTATTTTATTCAAAAATTATTGATTTTTTTAGTTTAAATCATGTTCAATCATACACGGTGAATTACGAAGGAAGAGTTGGTGCTTTATATACAAACAACTCTCAAGACAAAAATAAATCCCGTTTTTATGATATAAGTAACACTTCTTTTTCTGCTTCTGAAGGTTTGAGTTTTGAATTAAGAAAATTAATTGACGAATCTATTTCGCACATTTACATAAGTATGATTGATATTTATCGTAATCGTAATTTAAAAAATACATGATTAACACTTTTAAGGTATGCTAAAAATCAAGGATTAAGCGTTTCTATTAATCTTAATTACAGTCCAGACATTTTCAAAAATTTCAGCGAATTCACTAGGTTATGCCAAGAATTTTTAGAATATTGCGATTATGTTTATGGATATATTGATTTAGTTTTTGAAAAAGATAATACCGAAATAGAAGTAGATCGTTATTCATTCAAAAGAAAGGCTGAAGTGTTCTTACAAACATACAAAAATGTTAAAGCACTACACTGCTTGCAAATAACTCAAAACTCTACAAATAAATTTATTAATGCTTTCTCATATTTTAATAGCGACGTAACCGAAAGCCCAAAAATTAAGATTGATAATTATGATCACTACCTTGAAGAAGCTTTTATAGGGGCACACTTAAGTGCTTATAACTCTGAAAGACCCTTGGTTGAAGCGCTACACTTTGCTTTAAAAGCCACATATTTTAAGAGTTTATATTATGCAAATAATAATCTTTCATATTTTTATGAAATAGAAAATTATATTATTAAAACCAAGTAATGAAATTTACCTATTTTTCTTTAATAAATTGCAAAAAGTTAAAAAAATGCAATTTAATAGGTTAAATTTCATTTTTTTACTAATTTAAAAACAAAAAATATGTTTTATCATTTCTCTGTTATAATTCAAAAGATTAGCATTAAGAGTATGGTAGCTTGACAGCTAAGACCATTGCCAACCTGCTTGTTTGTAAGGTGGATAGTCAGGGTTTAAAAAACCAACATGCGGTATTTTTTATACTCTCTTTTTAAGCTAATCAAATAAATCAGGAGAGTTTATAATGAAAAAATTATTTACAAGTGAAAGTGTGGGTAGAGGACACCCAGATAAAGTTTGTGATCAGATATCTGATGCAATTTTAGATGAGTATTTAAAATTAGATCCGCACTCTAAAGTTGCCATTGAAGTAATGGCTAGTGGTAATAATGTTTTAATAGCTGGTGAAGTAAATTCACGTGCCAAAATTAATGTTAAAGAGATTGCGCAAAACATTCTTAAAATTCTAGGATACTATAGTTACGATACCAATTTCTTTACCGATATCAAACAACAAAGTCCAGACATAGCTCAGGGAGTTGATTTAAAAAATGATGACATAGGTGCTGGAGATCAAGGTATTATGTTTGGATTCGCGACAAACGAAACATCAAATTACATGCCTTTAGCAATAAATATTGCTCACCGTTTATGTCAAAAAGCTGAAGAATTAAGAAGTAAAAGACTTTTTAAATATGCAAAAGCGGATATGAAAAGTCAAGTTACTGTTGATTATACAGATGCAAATAACACAAAAATTGACACAGTTTTAATGTCAATTCAACATGATGAGAAATATGATCAAAATGAATTCTTCAATTATATTAAAGAAGAAATTATTTATCCAACACTAAAAGAATTTGGTTTTGACACAGTCGAAAAAATTTTAATTAACCCGACAGGAAAATTTGTTTTAGGTGGGCCTTGATGTGACACAGGATTAACTGGTAGAAAAATTATTGTAGACACATACGGAGGTTACGCACACCATGGTGGTGGAGCTTTTAGTGGAAAAGACGCAACCAAAGTAGACAGAAGTGCCGCTTATGCTGCTAGATATGTTGCAAAAAATTTAGTTGCTGCACAACTAGCTGATAAAATAGAAATTCAAATAGCTTATGCTATTGGTCAAGCTAAACCAGTTTCAATCAACATTAATTCTTTCAATACAAATAATGTAGATGAAGAAATTATTGAAAAAATAGTTTCAGAAGTTTTCGATTTAACACCTAAAGGAATCATCGAAACTTTAGATTTAAGAAAACCAATTTACTCTAAAACAAGCTATTTTGGTCACTTTGGTAGAGAAGGTGAAAACTTTACTTGAGAAAAGTTAGACAAGGTTGAATTAATTAAAAAATTAGTCAAAAAATACTCTAACAAATAAATACTCAAATAGACATCAACACATCCTCTGTGGATGTGTTTTTTTCTTTTTAACCATATTTTTAACCATAGCCGATTTTAAGTATGAAAAATCTAAGTTTCATTTTCCTTAAGCACTTTTTAATATCAAAATCAGTGTCAAAGATTTTGTTAGTGGTTAAATCTTTGATTATTTTATGTTTTTTGACTTACGCTGATGAAGTGTGATGAGAGAGTCTATATTTTCGAAAAATTTAGAAAC